>CAKUMR010000270.1 GCA_934667865.1 uncultured Oscillospiraceae bacterium
GCTGGAGCTTGAACATCACGTCCAGTCGTTCCAGCGCTCTGGAAAAATCCCGCTGCCCCATCGCGTCCGTGATCTCAAACACCACGGCCTCCATCGTCGGCTCCGCGACCGCGTCGATGTCCGCCTGCACGATCTCCCCCGCTTCGGAATAAGCGCAGAGCTTTTCGATCTCCATATCCAGATGCGTCATGGAAACGCCGCAGTAGCGCAGGAGATAGTCGCAGGTCTGCGGGGAGATCGTCTTGTTTTTCGCCCGGAAATGCCGGACGACCCATGCCTTCAGGTCGCGCTCGGACTGATAGCGGAATTCCACCTGCACGGCGTTTTTCTGCATCGCATCCCAGAGCTTTTTCATGCGCTTGTCCGGCTTGAACTCGATCACGCTGTAGGTCAGTACCAGACAGCAGTAGTCCGGGAGGTCGGAGAGCGTTTCCGCAATTTTGTTCCGCTCCGCCTCCGACAAAAGGAAGAGGTCGACGTCGTCCACCTGCACCAGCGAGCGCTCCGACATCATGGGGATGGCCTCGATGCTGTCATAGAGAAGCTGCGCCGATAGGTTCTCTTGCGTCAGGCGGTGATAATTAAAATCCTCCGTCAAATCGTCCAGCAGCTGCTTTTTGAGCATGGACAGATAGTGCCGGCGCAGATAGTCCTCCTCGCCGTAGAAAATGTAAAAACGGCCCGGCTGCTTCTGGGCGAGGTCCTTTTTCAGTTGTTCGTACCCGGCCTGCGTGCCTTCCGTCTTTTTTGCCATGTTCTACCTCTCGATCACGATCGTTCCCGCCTCATCCGTGCGCAGTGCAAGCGCATCGGACGCTTCAATTCGCGCCAGAACCTCCGGCGCGGGATGGCCGTAGGAATTCTCGCCGACACTGATCACGACAATTTCCGGCGTGACCGTCTGCAACAGTGCTCTGCCCGTGGAATAGCGCGAGCCGTGGTGTCCTGCCACCAGCACCTCAATGTCATGCAGACCGTGCCGCATCGCCAGAAGCTGCTCCGAGCGCGCGTCCATATCGCCGGTAATCAGTATATCATATTCTTCCACGGACATCAATGCACTAATTCCGTCATTGTCCCCGCCCTCGCGCACCGGCGCAAAAATCTCCAGCCGTCCCGTCGGAAATTCCACCGTCACATCCTGCTGCACGAACCGGACGGGAACGCCCGCCTCCTCCGCCGCGGCAAGGATCCGTTCGCGGTTTCCGCCGTCGTCCGTCTGGTCGGGCGCAAGGATCGCGCCGACCTCCATTCTGGAAAGCAGCTGCGGCACGCCGCCGACATGGTCTTCATCAAAATGCGTCAGGACAAGGAAGTCGATCTGCGTTTTGCCCTGCATCAGAAGGCGGCGGGCAAGCTGTTCTCCGGCATCGTCTGCATAGCTGCCGCCGCAGTCCACCACGACCGTCAGGCCGCCGGGCTGCAAAAGAAGGCACTGTCCCTGCCCGACATCCAGCGCCGTAAAGGTCAGGGCTGCATTGCCCGGCAGCATGGAAAACGCAACGGCGCAGGCAAGCGTCGCAGCAACCGCACCGCAGAATACGTGCTTGCACCGGCAGCGGCCAAGCAGGAAAATTGCCAGAAGGACATAGAAGCCGGCGATCCACAGGCATATATAGTCGCTCTGCGTATAGACCGCCGCAAAGGGGATGCGTGAAAGCGCTCCGATTACGCGCAGGACCAGGCGGACGCCCCAATCCAGCACCCATGCAAGCGCGGCCCCCAGCGGCCGCCAGAGAAAGCTCAGCAATACCGCCGCGCAGCCGAAGGTGAAGAGATAGCCAATCAGCGTCAGAAGGAGCAGATTCGTCACCGGCGCGATCAGCGACACCGTTCCGAAATAAGCCGCAACCAGCGGCAGCGTAAACACCGTCGCGCCGAGGCTCATCGCCTGAACGGAGAAAAGGCCGCGCGCAAGGCTGGACAGGCGCGGGTGCTTCTTCCGGAACGTTTCAGGCAGGAAGCGGCGCTCCATCCAGCGCAGAAGCGGCTCCGTAAACAGCAGGATGCCCGCCGTCGCGCCGAAGGAAAGCTGTAGTCCAACGTTGGCGATCGCCCACGGATTTGCAATCAGAAGCAGGAGCAGCGCAAAGCCCAGCGAGGTCGGCGCATCGTTTTCGCGCCGGAACAGCGGTGCCAGCAGCAAGACCGCGTGCATCACAACCGCGCGCACGACGGAGGCCGGGAAGCCCAGCATCGCCGCAAAGAACAGCATGGCCGAAATCCCGACGACTGCCGCCAGCCGCCGGCGGCGGAAGCACAGCAGGAGCACCGCCCCGGCGATCAGCGACACGTGCAGGCCGGACACCGCCACCACGTGGGAAATGCCCGCAAGGGACATCTGATTTTTCGTTTCATAGGTCAGCCCGCTGCGGTCGCCCGTCAGAAGCGCCCGCAGGAAGCCCTCCGTATCCGCGGAAAAGAGCGCTGTGATCCTCTCGCGCACGGCCTTCGCCGCCACAGTAGGATAGTCGTGCAGTGGGATCTTTTCCGCCGTGGTGATCTCCGGTTCACTTCTCTGGAAGCCGAGCAGGCGGATGTCCTTGGAGGAATAGTAAAGGTTCTCCTCCTCTCCGCTGCCGCGGGAAACGTCCGCCACCTTCGCCGTCAGATGAATCGTGTCGCCGGGGCGCAGGATCTGCTCCGCGTTCAGATACAGGTGCTACGGTCCGCCGTCCAGTCGCACCACAACGCGGCAACCGTATTT
>CAKUMR010000271.1 GCA_934667865.1 uncultured Oscillospiraceae bacterium
CGGTGGTCACGGAGCTGCTTCTGAAATTATCCCGGCAGATGCAGAACCACAAGGGCAAAAAGGTCTACGGCTATCTGCCGCAGGCCGGGCGCAATCTGGTCAACGCCGTCGTGGACGAGCTGGCCAAGAATCCGGAAATCGCAGCGCTCTATGATCTGTGGTATGCACAGCGGGATGCGATCATCGGAACCTATCAGGACACGCCGGAGCGGCGTATCCCGCTGTCGCAGAATAAGGAATTCAAGGCAATCAAAAATGCGGTCATTCAAGAGTCCCTGAACATTCAGCAGACACAGAACATTCAAGCGCCAGCCTCTACCGGTGCAGCATCTATGCGCCTGCTCACGCAGCTTGCGCAGATGTTTGACGCGCAATTGAACCGGAACGAAGCCCGGCAGAATATGGTCGTTCGCAAGCTGCGGCGGAAGCTGCAGGAGAAGAAAGATCTGCACGGGCAGAAAATGGAATAACAATACCGGTATCCAGCTTGCAGAATGCAATCATCCTGCGGGCTGGGTGCTTGTCACAGATAGTTGATTGGGATGACGCGGTCGCAACCCTTGAGGGTGATGAGTCGATCATATAGACAGATCACGCCACCGGGACCGCGCTGCATACCAGGAATCCGGTCAAGCAGATCGAAGGCATCGATATCCTTTCTCTGCGGGTCGGCGTGCTTTTTCATTTCAAGCGGGTACAGTGTTCCGTTTTCCTCAATCAAAAGGTCGATCTCATTCATGTCTCTGTCACGGTAGAAATACAGTGGCGGCTCGATGACTCCCTTGTTGTAGTAACTCTTGATGATCTCCGAAATGACGAAGCTCTCGAAGAAAGCGCCAGCCATTGCGCCATTTTTCAGCACATCCGACGTGGTCCATCGGGTCAGATAGGCGGCAAGGCCGGTATCAAGGAAATACAGCTTTGGTGTTTTGATCGCGCGTTTGACGATGTTGTTCGAGTACGGCTGCAGGAGGTATACGATATTAGATGCCACAAGAATGGAGAGCCAGCGCTCTGCGGTCGGCTGGCTGATTCCGACATCCCGCGCCATTGATGCAAGATTTACGAGCTGGCCGGTAGATGCGGCAGCAACGGTCATAAAACGTGCGAATTTAACCATATCGCCAATCTCGGTCAGGTCGCGGACATCGCGCTCGATGTAGGTGCGCACATAGGCACCGTAATACATCTGCCAGTCGAAATCAGGATTCTCGCAAAGCTCTGGCATGGAACCGCAGTGAATCATCTGCCACACATCGCCATAGGGAATGTCTGCGAGTGGTTTTCTTCGCTCGGTAAAGTATTCGTCTGTCGGAAGAAATGGCGTGTCATTGGGAGTCCCATATCTCTCGCGCAGAGAAAATCCGAGCAGTGTTACGAGGCCGATTCTGCCGGAGAGTGACTCGCTGACACCCTTCATCATCTGAAACTGCTGAGAGCCGCACATGAAGAACTGGCCTTTCCGGCGGCTCCCGTCAATGTGCATTTTGATTTGCTGGAAAAGCTCCGGTGCTTTTTGAATCTCATCCACGAAGACCGGAGGCGGATTGTCCTTGAAAAACGTTCCGCTTTCCTCCTGCGCAGAGGCGCGGACGAGCACATCGTCCAGTGTGACGTAGTTCATGCCCTCTGTTATGCGCTGCAGCATGGTTGTTTTTCCAACTTGCCGCGGGCCTGCGACGAGAATTGCGCCGAACATTGCTGCGAGCTTTTTTACGGTCGCCTCTGCATGCCGTTTGACATAGGCCATAAAATCAATTCCTTTCGGCTGATTTAATATTCTATATTATTATAGCCGAAACGAAAAGAAAAAGTCAAGCATCAGAACAAATAGGAGGGGAAAATATGCCTACAAGATACAAGCATTTCACCGAAGCAGAAAGAAATGCGGCGCGGGAGACTGATCTCGTGGCATTTCTCCAACGCCGCGGGGAAGGATTAAAGCGCTCCGGCAGCGAGTACGAATGGCGCGACGGTGCGCAGAAGGTGACCATCCGATGGGAAACCGTCGTCGGAGAGCGGGACGCGGACTTCCGGTATATCGCGCCGACGGACGCGGACGCGGTGCGCGAGGTCATCCGCGACACGCATCCGCTGCGGGAGAAGATTTTCGCGCATTATGACGCGATTGTTTCCAACGTGCAGAAGCATACGAGAGTGTCGTCCTTCTGTACGAAAAACCTCCGCGAGGCACGGACGGTCACGCTGGAATGGAACGGTAACGCATACTCCACAGTATTGACGGACGAAAACGGCGTGCTCGAAAATTACACGTTTTCGGCAGACGGCGTCCACTGCGAGGTGCAGGGAAACAAACTCCTTCTGACAGCGGAGGACGCGCCAACCACGCCGGTCACGCTGACGGCAGAAAAGAAAAATTCTTCGAGATGCGGCGTTATCACATGGACGGACGGCCAATTCGGTATCGGCAACGGACTTCAGGATCTGGTGACGTATGCGGAAATGGTGAATGACCCGGTGGAGGGTTTTCTGCTGCTCACCGTGCCGGATGGAAATCTGAAGCTCAAAAAGGCCTCCGAGGACGGCAAGATCGCCGGAATTTCCTTTACAATCGCGGGGGACAATTTCTGCGAGAACGTAACGACGGACGAAAATGGTGAGCTACAATTGAATGATCTCGTGCCCGGTGTGTATACCGTGACGGAGAATGCGGCAGCGTTCTACAAGCCGCAGGCACCGCA
>CAKUMR010000272.1 GCA_934667865.1 uncultured Oscillospiraceae bacterium
GCTTCTCGTCTGCCGCCGTATCGTCCATGCCGGTGCAGACAGGGACGGCGAAGCGGTTGCGGGAAACGAAGGTCTTTTCATGGCGGAACAGGACGGTCTCGCCGCCGAGCTTGATGTCGCTGCCGACGGTGAGGGTCTTCATGGGAGGCGCAGTGGCCTCGGACAGCTTTGCCTTGGCTTCCTCGGAGAAGTACGGGCATTTATCAATGGATGCCGCGCCCTGCGCGACCTTCATGCAGAAGGCCATACAGGTGGGGCTGCCGCATTCCTTACAGTTCTTCTTGGGAGAGAGCTTGAAAATATCCAAACCTTTCAGTGCCATTGTTGTTTCCTCCTTCCGCTCAGACCAGCGCTTCGATCATGGTCGCGATCGCCTTGACGGCGGCCGGATGACGCATGATGACGGCGTCGGAGCCGCCGGTCAGGCAGGCGGCTGCCGTGGTGATCTCCATTTCGATGCCGCGCTCCTCCGCATCGCCCCATTCGGGCATGTCCTTCTCGGACATCACGGATTCCTTGACGCCCCAGGTCTCGGGAGAGACGGGGGTGATGATGGGCATCTGGAGCTGGTCGTCGCTCTGCGCCAGCGCAGCGGCGCGGATGCGGTCGAGGGTGGAAGCAACGTACTCATAGCCGTAGCCTGCGGCGGCGGAACCGGCGTTCATCACGATGGAATCCGCGGGCACGCCCAGCTGGGTGAGCAGCACGTTGAGCTGTTTTGCAAGGTTGATGTCCACAGCGGACTCCGCGCCGACCTTCTGGCCGTAAGCCAGAGCGACGGAAGCGCCGACGGACTTATAGTCCTCCTCACGGGCGGAGAGCACGAGAATGTTCTTGCCCTGAAGAGCTTCGGAGATCTTGGAGAAGAGGTCTGCGTCCTTTTCAATGTTCTTGCAGCCCATGATGACGATGGGCAGGGTGGTCGCTTCCGCGACGGACTTTGCAAGCTCGACGCACTCTTCGACAGACTTGTTTTCGCCGTTGGGGTCTGCACCTTCCAGATGCAGGCAGATGAAGGACGCGCCGTGCATCGTTTCGACGCGTTTTGCCATGTCGGCCACGGTCTGGCAGCCAGCATAGAATTCCTGAAGGCCCTTCTGCGGATAGGCAGCCAGACCTCCGTCGGTCAGCTCCACGCCGATCTTCGGTGCGTTCGCAATGGGCGCATCAAAGGCGTAGAAGGGCAGGACGTTATTTCCGCCGAGCTTGACAGCCTTGTCCCCAGTGCCGATGGTGACGGTGCTGATCGACGAATTGAACGCCTGCTTTTTTGCTTCAAAAGCCATTATGTGTTCCTCCTGAAATATATGTTTGCAAAGAATTGGGAATGACTGGTTACAGATTCAGCTGCTGCATCACGCCGCGAAGTGCCTGCTTCATGGCGCTGCTGTCAGGAATTCTGGAGCTGGGCTTGCCCTCGCAGTCGGCCTCGTACACGGCCTCGTCCTGCGGAAGGACTCCCACGAGATCAAGGCCGTGGGCCTCGATCTCCTCGCGCACGCCGGCGTTCAGCTCGCCGTTCGGCGCACGGTTGACGATCAGGCGCATGGTGCCGGGCTTCAGGTTCAGGTCCTTGACCATCTCCGCGATGCGCGCGACCGCCTGAATCCCCCGGCGGGAGCAGTCGGAAACGAGAAGCAGCGTGTCCACATGGGGCAGCGTGCCTCTGGCGATATGCTCCATGCCCGCCTCATTGTCGATGACCATGTAGCGGTAAGCGCCCGCGTACTTGTCCACCTGCGTCTTGAGGATGCCGTTGACATAGCAGTAGCAGCCCTTGCCCTGCGTTCTGCCCATGACGAGCATATCGAAGTCATCCTCTTCGATCAGCGCGGAATTGAAGCGGTATTCTGCATAGTCCGCCTTGGTCATGTTCTTCGGGATGACGTCGCCGCGAAGCTCCGCCTGCGCGATCTCCTCGCGCACCGCGCCCAGCGTGGTCTCCACCTCGACGCCCAGCACCTCGTTGAGGTTGGAGTTCGCGTCGGCATCCACCACCAGAAGGGGCGATTTCCCGGTCTTGATAAGGTAATCAATGATCATGCCGCAGACGGTGGTTTTGCCGACACCGCCCTTACCGGCAACTGCAATGGTATGGGTCATGGTATTTGCTCCTTTGCGCTTCACACACGGGGGGGACGGGAGATCCCGTCCCCATGGGAAAGCATTTTGCTTTAGATTAAGTCGAGCAGGCCGGCTTCCTTGGCGATGCGCGCGACGTCGTCATACTTGTTCAGCGCATACAGATGGATGCCGTTGATGCCGCAGGCGCGGTATTCGTCGATCTGACGGATGGTGTATTCGATGCCCGCTTCCTTGAAGCTGGCCTTCTTGCCCTCGACGTCCGCATCGAAGCAGGCGTCGTCGCCCTTGGCGGTCTTGAGACCGACGGAGAAGGGGTTCGGGAAGATCCAGTTCTTGGAGATGAGCTCGCAGAGCTCGCGCGGCATCACGCAGCCGTTGCGGGACAGCGCCATGTTGATGGTGGCAGCCTGATCGAGGATAGGCATGATACCCACATCGACGGGCATCCAGATGCCGGCAGCGCGGATGGCGTCGAGCCAGTAGCGGAACTGATCCATATCCCAGCAGAGCTGCGTCATGATATAGTCAGCGCCGTTGTCCTGCTTCTGCTTGAGGAAGGCGATGTCCGCCTCGAGCGAACGGCAGGCAATGTGACCCTCGGGGGAACC
>CAKUMR010000273.1 GCA_934667865.1 uncultured Oscillospiraceae bacterium
AAGATGGACTTGCCATTTTCGAGGACGTTCGCACAGAGAACCTTGCCGTTGAATGCGGCCATGTTGGTCTTGACCTGCTCGTAGCCGTAGTCGAATTCGTGGTTGCCGAGGGTGATGACGTCATAGCCGGCCGCGTTCATCATTTCGATGGCGTTCAGGCCCTTGTTGAGGCTGACGTAGATCGTGCCCTGGCTGTAGTCGCCGGCGTCGACAAGGATGACCTTGGCGCCCTTGGCTTCCAGCTCTTCCTTGTATGCGGCGATGTTTGCATAGCCCATGATCTGGCCATGGACGTCGTTGGAGTGCAGGATGTAGGTCTTGCCTTCCAGCTCGGCGGGCGTTCTGGTGACGGTCCAGGTGGACTTGATCTTCGGAGTGATGCCCTTATCGCCGGCCTCATCCTTGATGTAGGCGCCCAGCAGCGCGCGGGCCTGACCCTTGTCCTCACCCTGATCCATATCGAACTGCGTGGAGTAGATCACATCTTCGTCAAAGCGGGATTCGGGGAAGTCGCAGCCGTTGGCGCGCAGATACTCAACGTAGTGGCCGCCGCCGCCGAAGCGGTAGTTGTTCATGACGACGCGGAATTCCTGCTCGTCCGTAACTTCCTTGCCGTTGTAGGTCATGCTGGTCACGCGGGAGCCTTCCGGACGTGCCACGTCGATGGCGTAGGTAAAGCCTTCGCCGTAGATGATGTCGTAGTAGGTCAGGTCGCCGTTGGAGACATAGGGCTTGCCCTCGTCGTCAACGCGGATCTTGGTGGCAGAGAATTCCAGCCAGGTGCGGATCTGCTTACCGGTCATCTTGACCTGATAGAACCAGTTCTCGAAGCGGTACAGGCCGAACATATCGCCCTGATGGATCTCGCCCGCGGAGATCAGGTTGGCGTTGTTGCCGGAGGTCAGCGGAGCGGAGATGGACAGCTCTGCGGGCTTGTCATCATCCGTCGTTTTCGTGAAGCCGGTCTTGTCGTAGGAGCCCCAGAGCTGAACCTGGTTGATCAGATCCATGAAAGCGGACGGCGCAGTGCCGAGGTTGGCGGCGGGGAAGTCGCCGTTAGCCTTGCCGATCACGACGTTCATGTACTCTTCCCAGACTTCCGTCTCGTAGGGCTTCAGAATATTGTCCAGCTCAGTGTCGATCGCGGGCGCATTCTTGCCGGAGAGGTCGAGAACCTGCGCGTTAAGGGTCGCCTTCCCCGTGGTCTTGTTGTAGGAAACCTCAACCTGTGCAATTGCCTTTGCCTTGGTAAAAGGCTGGAGAACGGGAACCTCTTCCCCATTCTTGTTCTTGAATACGTTGGGCGCGAACAGGTTTTTGTTTTCCGGTGTAGCGCCGTGGCCATGCTCGTGGCCGGAGAACACAAAGTCGATGGAGTCGGTCTTCTCAACCAGATACTGCACAGAGTCAATATCTCTGCTGGCCGCCTCGGAGCCGATGCCGCAGTGCGCCATGATGACGATCATGTCGGACTCCGCCTTCATTTTTTCCTCATAGTGCTTGTAGGTTTCGTAGATACCTGCGAAGTAGATACCATCATGGTTGGTCGGATCCCACGTATCGATGTTGGGGTTGCCGAGGCCCATGATCGCGACCCTCACGCCGTCAAATTTCTTGATGACGTAGGGAGCATAGCCCTTCCACGTATCCCAGCTCTTGCTGGTGTCGCTGTTCGTCGCAGCATCCAGATAGTTCGCCATGGAAACCGTCATCTGCTTCTCCGAGCCGGAGGAATCGGAGGTCGCGTAGGCCAGCTGACGGTTCAGGATGTTCAAACCGTAGTTGAACTCATGGTTGCCGACGACCCACAAATCGTAGCCGATGGTGCGGAAGGCCTTGATGGCGGGATCGCCGTCGGTTGCCGTGTTGTAGAATGCATTGTACCAGGTCAGCGGCGTGCCCTGAATGGTGTCGCCTATGTCGGCGACATAAATGCCACCCTTGTCCTTATACTCCTCCCGCATCTTCTTGACATAGGTAGCGATACGGGTCAGACCGAAGCCATACTTTCCACTATTTGCATAGGGCTGCGTATAGTCGGTGGTGTAGATCTGCCCATGCAGATCAGAGGTCACAAGAAATGCGAAATCGGTGGTGTCGGCGTTCGTGACCGCGCCCTCTCCCTCGGGTGCTTCCTGAACGACGATTTCTTCCTGTGGTACTTCCTCTGCGCCAACGGCCGGCACGAGCAGTGCGAAGACCATCACCAGAGCAAGAAACAGGGCCAACAGTTTCTTCATGGTTTTCCTCCTTTTCATTCCATGCGGATAGCGATCCACATTAGTGTACTTCCATTATATCTGGTTTGTCCCGAAAAAGGAAGCGGTTTTTCGTCGTGATTTATATCAAAAAACGCGACATCTTTTTGGGCAAAACAGACAGACGGCAGCAAAATTCCACCGCTCACGGACAAGCCGTCGCGCCACAAAAACACCCGGCGAAGCAGCGCTGCTTCGCCGGGGATAAACCGTATCAGTCCGCCAGCGTTTCCGCCAGCTCCAGACCCGGATTGCGCCGGACGGTGAAATCAACCGCCCATGGGCTGGAAAATACCAGCAGCCGGTGTCCGCGGTAATCCTCCAGCAGCTCCGCATCGGAGGAGAGGTTCAGCTCCTTTTCGTCCACGGGCGACTTGCGGATGAAGCGCAGCACCTCATAGGGCAGCCCCTCCATGCGCAGCTC
>CAKUMR010000274.1 GCA_934667865.1 uncultured Oscillospiraceae bacterium
GTCCGCAGACGCAGCCTCCAGCGCCTTATCCAGCTCCGCCATGGTCTGCTCCTGCGCGCCGATCTCCCGTTCCAGCCGGCGCACCAGCTTCTGCAATTCCTTTTCCGGCAGGACGCGGGCGGGCTTCGGCGCTTTTTCCTTTTTCTCCGCCGGGCGATGCATGGCCTCGTGTTCCTTGATGGAGCGGTACTTGGCATAGCCGCAGGGATAGTCGCGGATGCCGCCGTTTTCCAGCTCCCACACGCGCGTGGCAAACTTGTCGACAAAGTAGCGGTCGTGGGAAACGAAGATCAGCGTCCCCTCGTAATCCTCGATCGCACATTCGATCCACTCGCGCGAGGCCACGTCCAGATGGTTCGTCGGCTCGTCGAGGATCAGCAGATTGATCCTGTCGTCCATCAGCATACACAGCCGCAGGCGCGACTGCTCTCCGCCGGACAGCGTGCCGACCGTCTTGAAGACATCCTCCCCGGAAAAGAGGAAGGCGCCGAGGCGATCGCGCGCGACCTGCGGCGTGCAGTTTTTCTCATAGAGCATGGTGTCGTAGAGCGAGCGCTCCGGATGATCAAAATGGATAACCTGCGGCAGATAGCCGTATTTGACGGATGGGCCGAAACGGATCTTCCCCTCGCCCGGCTCCTCGCCCAGCAGCACACGCAGAAAGGTCGTCTTGCCGGTGCCGTTGTCGCCCAGCAGCGCGATGCGCTCTCCACCCGTGACCTGCAGATCCACATTGGAAAACAGCACCCGGTCGCCAAAGCGCTTGCCCAGTCCCTTGACGGTCAGGACCTCGTCACCGTGAAAATCCTTTTCTCCGAAGCGGGCGCGCAGAGTTTTTTCCTTCGTCGGGCGCTCGGTCTTTTCGATACGCTCCATGCGGTGCTGAATAGACATCGCACGACGGTAGAGCACGCGGTTGTTAATCCCCCAGCCCTTCATGCGTTCCAGCGTAAAGCCGAGCTGCTTAAGCTTTGCCTGCTCTGCCTCGTATTGCTTGAGCTGCGTATTGAAGCGCTCCTGCTTTTCCTGCAAATAGAATGTGTAGTTTCCGCTGTAGAATTCCGCTTTACCCGCGTGGATCTCAATGATGCGGTCGACCACCTGATCAATGAAATAGCGGTCGTGGGAGATCGTCAGGACGGTCCCCCTGAATTTCTTGATATAAGCCTCCAGCCACTCGACGCTGCGCAGGTCGAGGTGGTTCGTCGGCTCGTCCAGCAGCAGAATGTCCGTCTTTTCCAGCAGCAGGCGCGCCAGATTAACGCGCGTCTTTTCGCCGCCGGAGAGGCGGTCGAATTCCTGCGGCCGCATGGCCTGCGGGATGCCGAGGCCGTTGCAGATCTTGTCGGTCTGCGTGGCCTGCTCGTAGCCGCCGCCCGTCTGATAGGCGCTCGACAGGCGGTCGTATTCATTCAGAACGGCCTTGTCCGCCGACTTGGCCATCTGATGCTCCAATTCCTCCATCCGGCGCTTCATCGCCTGCAAGGGCGCGAAGGCCGTCGCCAGAACGTCGTCTACCGTATAGCCCGCCGGGTAATGCGGGATCTGGGAGATCAGCCCCAGCTTTTTCCCTGCGGCAATCGTGATCTCGCCGCTGTCCGGTGTGATCTCGCCGGTCAGCAGGCGGAACAGCGTCGTTTTCCCGCAGCCATTGCGCCCCATAATGCCGATGCACTCGCCCTCGTGGATGTCGAAGCTCAGTCCGTCGAGCAGGACGCTGCCCACTTCAAAGGATTTGACCAGATCCTTTACCGAAATATCAACCATTGTGTTCTCCGTAGTTGCACAAAAAATCTTCTCTTGTCATCAGGACGTTCAGCGCGTCCAGAAGCGCGTTGCTGCTCATATGCTCCGGCAGGCACAGTGCCTTCAGAAGCGCCGCGCGCCGCACCGCGCTGTCCGTTCCGCCGGAATAGCCCGCGGCGCAGAGGTCGGCCTTGGTGATCGGCTCCGCCCGGCAGAGTGCGTCCGGCTCCGCCTCCGCTCCTGCGTCGCGCAGCGCCTGCAAAAGCACCTCCGGCGGCATCCCCTCGACGCCCAGCTTGCCTTCCTTGCCCGGATGCTCCTTGCGGCGTTCCTTGCCGTAGACATCCGGGATGTAGGCGTGCAGCACGCCCTTTTTCGGCAGCACGCGCTTGAGGTAATTGCGGATGACAAAGCCCGCGCCGTCCGAATCCGTCAGGACGATCAGTCCGCGGCGCTCCGCCGTCATGCGCAGAAGGCTCACAAGCTCTTTGTTTTTCATCACACCGAAGCCGTTCGTTTCAAATACCGGCGCATCGATGAGCTGGCGCAGCGCATTTTTATCATACCGCCCCTCGACAACGATTGCCTGCCGCAGCTTAATCATGGCGCGCCTCCTCGGCAAGCGTCAGGATCAGCATCTCCAGCAGACGCTTGGGGTCGTCATAGGAGCGTTTGAGCTTGAAATCCGTATCGCTGCACAACAGCACCGCCCGGCTGCAAAACCGCTCGGACAGCCGCCGCGCCTGCGACATCGTCTTGTTGGCGGCAAAGGGCGCCAACGAATACAGCTGCGCCAGATCGTCCGCCGTTTTACCCGCGTTCATCAGCGTTTTCGCCGCATTGAGCCGGCGCATCTGATTGCCGATGGCGGCCAGAATGGGGATCGCCTCCGGCTGGAGCTTGAACATCAC
>CAKUMR010000275.1 GCA_934667865.1 uncultured Oscillospiraceae bacterium
TGTGGTGCTCTGTGGCGGCAGTGGCTGCGGCAAATCGACGCTGCTGCGGTGCATCAACGGGCTGATCCCACAGTTTTACGAGGGCACGCTGACGGGCTTCTGCCGCCTGAACGGACGGGACACCGCGGGGCTGTCCATTGGCGAGATCGGCGAGCTGGCGGCTTCGGTTTTTCAAGACCCGCGCAGCCAGTTTTTTACCGTCAACAGCTCCAACGAGGTCGCGTTCGGTCTGGAAAATCACGGTCTGCTGCAGGAGGAGATTCGGCGGCGCGTGGACGAAGCGTTCCGGGTGTTTCATCTGGAGCGGTTAAAAGACCGCAACGTCTACGAGCTTTCCAGCGGTTAGCGGCAGCTCATCTCCATCCTGTCCGCCTAGGCGATGGACACGGATATTTTTCTGCTCGACGAGCCGACAGCGAATCTCGACTTTGCGGCGACGCAGCAGCTAAAAACCATCCTGCTGGCGCTCAAGGATCAGGGCAAAACGCTGCTGCTCAGCGAACACCGGCTCTATTATCTCGCCGACATCGCCGACGAATACTGGGTGATGGCGCACGGCGAGCTCCAGGGAAAATACACCGCCGCGGAGGCGAAGGCGCTTTCCAGTGCGCAGCGGCAGGCGCTCTGCCTGCGCACGCTCGACCTCGGCAGCGTCGCCGTGCCAGAAAAAGAACAGCCGCCGAAAACAGCGCAGACGGCACTTTGCGTTTCGGATGTTCGCTATACATACGGCAAAAAGGCGGGCGAACTTCTCACCTGCGCAAGTTTTTCCGTCCGGGAGCACGAGATCGTCGGGCTTGTCGGCGCGAACGGCTGCGGCAAAACGACGCTCGGCAAGCTCATCGCGGGGCTTTATAAGCCCTCCGGCGGGCAAATTGCCCTGTTTGGCAAAGCGCTGCCGCCGAAGGGGCTTCAAAAACAGGTGCTGTTTATCATGCAGGAGGCGGAGTTTCAGTTTTTCACCAATTCCGTCCTGCACGAGCTGCAATACGGGCATAAAATTACGCCGGAATTTGAAGAAAAGACGAACGTGCTTCTCAAAAACATGGGGATGTGGGACTGCCGCGACCGGCATCCCTTCTCCCTCTCGGGCGGGCAGATGCAGAAGCTGACGCTGATGATGGCGTACCTGTCCGATAAGCCGGTCATCGTGCTCGACGAGCCGACGGCGGGGCAGGACGCCGAGAGCCTTGCGCGCTGCGCGGCGCTCATCCGCGAGATGCGGAAAGAAAAAACCGTCCTCATCATCACACACGATCTGGAGCTGATCGCCAGCGCCTGCGACCGCTGCATCGGTCTTGCGGGCGGATGCGCCGAAACGGAATTTCCCGTCGGCACGACGCGGGAACTGCAAGCCGTCCGACAGTATATGGAGCATTTCCAACCCTCTGAGCATTCACCGCAAAAACAACACAAAGAGCTGCTTCACCCGGCAGTGAAGCTGCTTTACTGGCTGACGCTTCTGGTCGTGATCTCCATGGCGAACAACCATCTAGTCTACGCGGTCTACGCAGCGCTGCTGCTTCTGACGCTGGCGGACGGCTGGGTCGGGACGGTGCTTTTGGGCGGCGGAAGCTTTGCGGCGCTCTGGGCGGCGAACGCACTGCTGCCGAATACGGTCTTTTCGTTCATGCTGGTGCTGTTTCCGCGCATCATCGCCATCGGCATCTCCATGCGGACGCTCATCGGGCGCAACGAAGCCAGCCGCACGCTGGCAGCATTGCGCGATCTGCACCTGCCGGAGCGGCTCATCATGATCGTCGCGGTCATTTTCCGCTTTTTCCCGGTGCTGTCGGGTGACAGGAAGCTGCTGCGGCAGTCGATCGCCACGCGCGGCGCATTTTCGGCAGTTTCGCAAAAGCTGCGGGCGCTGCCGTCGTACCTCGAAATTCTGACCGTCCCGATGGCGCTGCGCGTCATCCGCATTGCAGAAACACTGTCCGCCTCCGCCGAAACGCGGGGCATCGATCTGAAGCGCAGAAAAAGCAATTACCTGTCGCTCTCCTGCTCCGCGTGGGACATCGTGTTCTGCGCACTGCTGGCGGCGGCTGTTGTTGCTGGTCTAATTTTGTGATCGCTGCCATTTTCGTGGCGTTCAACCATATCGAATTTAATGAAAAGGAGTCTTTCCCATGAGCACTGCAAACACCAACAAATTAAAGATCAAGGACATCATCACGGTCGTCCTGCTGGCGCTGATCAACGTTGTGATCTTCTTTGCCAGCTCGCTTCTCTACGCAACGCCCACCACCATCATTTTAATGCCCGTGTTCTTCGCACTGCTGGAGGGCATCGTCTACTTCATCATCGGCACAAAGGTCAAAAAATGCGGCGCGATCCTCATCTACAGCATCGTCCGCGCCATCATGGGCGGGTATCTTCCGTACATCATCCTGTTCATCCTCTCCGGCGTCATCGCGGAGCTGCTTTTGTGGAAGATCGGCTACGGCAGCGCCAAGGCGCTGACCATCAGCTATCTTCTCAATCAGGTGTTTGCCGCCTTCGGCAGCACCATCATCCCCTATGCCATCGCAGCTAAGGCAATGGCGGACCAGGCGGTCACCGACGAGCGGCAGGATAATATTCTCGCCGCGTCTGAGCTTTTGCAGTCGTGGGTGTCCGCCGCGCTGGTCGCGGGCGTGATCGTCGCGGCGATC
>CAKUMR010000276.1 GCA_934667865.1 uncultured Oscillospiraceae bacterium
ATGGCATTCCGCGCTACCGGCTGCCGGGCGAGATCTTGCAGGCGGAGATCGACACGATCCTTTCGCTTGGCATCCATACGAAAACGGAGGTCAGCGTCGGAGAAAAACCCTCGGTGATGGATCTGCACCGCGACTATGACGCTGTATATATTGCCATCGGCGCACACACTGACCGCAAGGTCGGCATCGAGGGAGAGGACGCCACGGGTGTGATCTCCGCCGTGCAGATGCTCCGCGATATCGGCGACAACCGCCTGCCGGATTTTACCGGAAAGCGCGTTTGCGTTATCGGCGGCGGCAACGTTTCCATGGATGTGGCGCGCAGCGCCGTCCGGCTGGGCGCGGCCTCGGTGAAGGTAGTCTACCGACGCCGCAAGATTGACATGACCGCCCAAGCGGCGGAGGTCGAGGGCGCGATCGCAGAGGGCTGCGAGATCATGGAGCTGCAAAAGCCGGTACGCGTGGAAAAGGACGAAAACGGCTGCGTCGCGGCGTTGATGGCCAAGCCGCAGATCGTCGGTCCCATTCAGAGAGGCCGTCCCGTGCCGATGGATTCCGCCGAGCCGGAGGTGCGCATTCCCTGCGACTATGTGCTTGTCGCCATCGGACAGGGCATTCAGGCCCAGCCCTTTGAAAAGGACGGAATTCCCGTCAAGCGCGGCGTGATCGACGCGATGAACTGGAGCGGCATCCGCAATATCCCCGGCGTATTTGCCGGCGGCGACTGCGTGACCGGCCCGGCGACGGTCATCCGCGCCATTGCCGCGGGCAAGGTCGCGGCGGCGAACATCGACGAATATCTCGGCTTCAACCATGTGATCTCCTGCGATGTGGAGATCCCGCCGGTGCATTTTGACGAGAAGATCCAGCGCGGGCGCATCAATATGCGCGAGCGTCCGGCAGGCGAGCGGAAGAATGACTTCCTGCTGATTGAATGCGGCATGACGGCGGAGGAGGCCAGAACCGAGGCCGGACGCTGCCTGCGCTGCGACAAATTCGGCTACGGTATTTTCAAGGGAGGGAGGCAGAGAGAATGGTAAATCTGACGATCAACGGGATTCCCGTGCAGGCCGAAGAGCATATGACGATTCTCAAGGCTGCGGCCTCCGCCGGGATCACGATCCCGACCCTGTGCTATCTCAAGGACATCAACGAGATCGGCGCCTGCCGGGTCTGCGTCGTCGAGATCGAGGGCGTGGAGCGCTTGCAGGCGGCCTGCAACGCCACGGTCAGCGAGGGAATGACGGTGTATACCAACAGCCCGAAGGTGCGCGAGGCGCGCCGCATCAACGTAGAGCTGATCCTGTCCCAGCACAACGACCACTGCGCCTCCTGCGCCCGCAGCGGCAACTGCACGCTGCAAACGCTCTGCAACGACCTTGGTATCACCGAGGAGCACTTTGAAAAACAGATTCCCAAGAACCGCTGGAGCCGCCGTTCACCGCTGGTGCGCGACGCGGCGAAATGCGTCAAGTGTATGCGCTGTGTGCAGATCTGCGACCATGTGCAACAGCTGCACATCTGGGACGTGGCCAACACCGGCTCACGCACGACGATAGACGTTTCCCGCAACCGCTTTATCAGCGAGTCGGACTGCGCGCTGTGCGGCCAGTGCATCACGCACTGCCCGGTCGGGGCGCTGCGGGAGCGCGACGACACGGACAAAGTGTTTTCCGCGCTGGCCGACCCGGAGAGAATCACCGTTGTGCAGATCGCTCCGGCGGTGCGCGCCGCGTGGGGCGAGGCATTCGGAATGGCGCGCGAGGACGCGACGGCGGGCCGTCTGGTCGCAGCGCTGCGCATGATGGGCTTTGACTACATCTTCGACACCGATTTTTCTGCCGATCTGACCATTATGGAGGAGGGCAGTGAGTTTTTGCAGCGCCTGCGCGAGCACGGGACGCTGCCGATGTTCACCTCCTGCTGCCCCGGCTGGGTGCGCTTTGTCAAATCGCAGTTCCCGGAGTTTACGGACCATCTTTCCACGGCGAAGTCGCCGCAGCAGATGTTCGGCGCGGTTGCAAAGTCCTATTACGCGAAGCTGCTCGGCGTGGAGCCGGAGCGCATCTACTGCGTTTCCGTTATGCCCTGCGTTGCAAAAAAGCACGAGTGCGCTTTGCCGAACATGAACGATGCAGGGGCCGGTCCGGATGTGGACGCCGTCCTCACCACGCGGGAGATCACGCGCATGATCCGCGCGGAGCACATCCGTCCGCAAACGCTTGCGGAGGAAGCCTTTGACCAGCCGCTCGGTACGGCGACGGGTGCAGGCGTGATCTTCGGTGCGACCGGCGGCGTGATGGAGGCCGCGCTGCGCTCGGCTTACTATCTCGTGACCGGCAACAATCCCGACCCGGACGCCTTCCGCGCGGTGCGCGGGATGGACGGCTGGAAGGAAGCGGCCTTTGATCTGGCCGGGACGCCGCTGCGCGTCGCCGTCGCCAGCGGGCTGGGCAATGCCCGGCGGCTGATGGAAGCCATCCGAAGCGGCCGCGCTTCCTACGATTTCGTGGAGATCATGGCCTGCCCCGGCGGCTGCGCGGGCGGCGGCGGACAGCCCATCCACGACGGGCAGGAGCTTGCTGCGGAGCGCGCGGGCGTGCTCTATGAACTCGACCGGGCGAACGCGCTGCGCTTCTCACACGAGAATCCGGC
>CAKUMR010000277.1 GCA_934667865.1 uncultured Oscillospiraceae bacterium
TTCCAGTACGACGGCGCCTTCGGTCTGGCGGAACCAGAGGCTGAAATCCGCGCGGTCCGTCGCGCCCTGCTTGAGCCGTTTCTGCCGCTGGGCGGTGGAAATCTCAGGCGCAAGATGCGACGCGTCGTTTAGAAACTCGAAGGTGATCTCGCCGTCGTTCCAACAAAGGCGCGAAACCGCCGTGTTTTCGCAGAACGGCAGATCGTCGGTCTTCAAAATCCGCTTCTGCACGCCGCGCAGCACGCACGCGTGGGTAAAGATCGCGATCATTTTTCCGTCAAAACGGGAAGCCTGCTCGTCAAGCCCCTGCAAAAACCGGCTCGTATAGTCCTCCCACGTTTCGCTGCCCGCGACGTGCCAGAGGCGCTCTTCGTGGTTGAACCTGTCCATGTCTCGCTTTTCATACCGCTCAAGCCAGCCGAAGGGCGTGTCCTCCCAGCGGCCCACATTCGTTTCGCGAAAGCGCCTGTCAGGGAAAAGCGGCAGCTTTTTTGCCAGATACACCGACTGCGCCGTCCGGCAGGTCCTGAATAGGTCGCTTGACAAGCATGCATCGATCGGGATATTCTCAAACCGGGCACGCAGGGCTTCAATCTGCTTGTCGCCGTTTTCCGTGATCAGAGAATTGTACTGCCCGTGGATGCGCCGGTAAGTGTTTCCTTCGGCCTCCGCGTGGCGCACGAGATAAACTGTCGTCATTTACATCACCGTAATATAGCTCAAAATCTGTTTTTTCATCTTTTCGGCCGCTTGCTGAGCCGCTTGCTGATAGTCCGTGCCGTCGCCGTCCTGCTTCTGATACGCGTACAGAATCGAGCGCCCCGCCATAATGGCCGCGCCGTGGCCCATGCGGTCAAAGGCATACTGCGCGTCCTTTGCGCCGGCTCCCTGCGCACCGTAGCCCGGAACGAGGAAGAACAGCCGGTCGTATTTGCGCCGCAGCGTCTCCAAAACCTGTCGGTTCGTCGCGCCGACGGCAATGCCGATCTCGGAATACCCGTTCGCGCCGAACAGTCCCGTGCTCCAGCGCATGGCAAGGTCGGCCATCACCTGATAGACCACCCGGTCGCCGGAGAGAAGATCCTGCACCTCGCGGGCGGACTTATTGGAGCTGCGCGCGATAAGAAACACCGTTTTGCCCGCCGCGCAGAATTTTGTGAACGGCTTTGCGCCGTCGCTGCCGAGATAGGCGCTGAGGATCACGCCGTCGCACGGATAGGGCGTGAAGGCCGCTTCGCCGACCGGGATCTGGCCGAAGCAGCTCTCCGCCAGCGTGTCCACCGCGGGCGGCAGGTCGCAGCGCATAAGGTCGAGCAGCACATAATAGCCCTTGTCCCGCGCGTAGCGCAGCACGTCCTGCATCGCAGCGATGCCCGCCGCGCCGAGCGCGAAAAAGCAGCCCGATTCCACGCTCACCGCCGGGACGCTCTCGACCAGCGCGTCCAGAATTTCATAGCAGAAGCGGCGATAGCTCTCCGCCGCGGCCGCCAAGGTGTCGCCCAGCTCTGCCCGCGCACTGCTTACCACCTGCGGCGGCAGCAGTGACAGCTCGGGGCACAGCGCCACGATGCTCGGATTTTTCAGTTTGCGGATCTTTGCCTGTAATTCGTCGATGCCCATAACTTCCACGCTCCTTGTCTTTTTGATATTTTACCACACAATATCACATTTGAACAGCAAAATCACACGTACTGTGTCGCCTGCAGACAGAATTTGCTGCGGATTTTTGCCGCGCGGCGCTGCATACTAACATCGGGAGGCGATGAAAGCATGCAGGTCAAATCGTTTGTGCTCACGATGGGCGCGGGCGTTGCCATCGGGGCGCTCGGCGCGATGATGCTGCCGAAAAGCAGCCCGGTCTACCACGCGGCGAAGGACGCGGCGAACACCATCAGGTCCGAAGCCGAAAAGGCCATGCAGTCCATGACGGGCAGCCACTGACAGACGGGCGGTCACAGCTTTTGTGGCCGCTCCGTTTGCTTTTTAAGGTCTCGGCGATTGGGCACGGCAGCGCCGTGCCCAATCCGTTTGCATTTTTTCGCCCTTTGTGATAGGATAACAAAAAACGCAAAGGAGACCGCGCCATGGACTACAAACAGCTGCTGGAGCAGAGCATCCGAGAAGAGGAGACCTACGTATTTTCCGATTTTTCCCGCAAAGACGTCTGGGAGCTCGGCTGCGCGCTGGTGCAGTCCGCTGCGCAGATGGAGGGGCCGGTGGCCGTGGAGATCGAGCTCAACGGCACGCTCGTGTTCCGCTATTACCCCGAGGGCACGGGCGAATTCCACGAGCAGTGGCTCGTGCGCAAGCGCAACACCGTCCGCGTCACCGAGCACAGCACCATGCGCATCGCGGCTGATCTCAAGTCGCGCGGCGTGACGATGCTGGAGGACATGCGGCTGGATCCGATGGACTACGCCGACTGCGGCGGTGGCTTCCCGCTGCGCATCCGCGGCGGCTGCGTGATCGGCAGCATCGCCACCTCCGGCCTGCCCGATGTCCGCGACAACGCCGCCCTGATAAACGGATTGAAAATTTTCTTCGAAAAGCACCCGCAGAAGTAATAAGGCTAACCCCCGGGAGGAAAAACCTCCCGGGTTTTTACGTTCTCCAAAGGCTTCCCCTTGAGGGGAAGGCTTGGGGTTTGCGCAC
>CAKUMR010000278.1 GCA_934667865.1 uncultured Oscillospiraceae bacterium
GCTCCTTCACGACGGTGCGGAACATATTCTTCACGGAGGGCTCGGCGGCGTGGACGTGCTGGTCAACAACGCAGGCGTGGTGGACGACCGCTTCCTGCTGATGCTGACCGAGGACTCCCTCACGCGGAGCCTTGACATCAACATCAAGGGCTATTTCCACTGTGCGCAGCAGGCGGCGCTGAAGATGATGCGCAAGAAATCCGGCGTGATCGTCAATATTTCCTCCGTCAGCTCCATCATGGCCATCCCCGGCCAGAGCGTCTACAGTGCCACGAAGGGCGCGGTCAATGCCCTGACGGCGACGCTCGCCAAGGAGCTCGCGCCCTACGGCATCCGCGTCAACGCGGTCGCGCCGGGCTTTGTCGAAACGGAAATGCTCGATCACATCCCCGCAGAGCAGAAGGAAGGCTACCTCAAGGCTGTTCCCATGGGCCGCTTTGCCGCGCCCAGCGAGGTCGCGGACGCCGTGTGCACCCTCTGCCAGCCGGAGCTTGCCTACCTGACGGGTCAGACGCTCGTTCTCGACGGAGGACTGAGCCTATGAATCTTCTGGAGATCAACGCCCGCATCCGCCAGCGCCCGCCCTTCCAGATGATCGAGCGGGTCACCGCGCTGGAGCCGGGCAAGTCCGCCACGGGCATCAAGTGCATTTCCGTCAACGAGCCGTATTTTCAGGGACATATGCCGGGCCTGCCCATCATGCCCGGCGTTCTGCTGATCGAAAGCGCCGCACAGCTCTGCTCCCTCGTCATTGAGGCCGACGGCAGCGACGCGGACAAGGTCTATGTCCTTCTCAAGGTACGCGACTTCAAGTTCGTCAAGCCGGTCATTCCCGGCGACCGTCTGGAGCTGCACGCGGAGCTTCTGCGCGGCGGCGCGGGACTGTATCAGTTCTCCGTGGACATCTGCTGCGACGGCGAGACGCGCGCCAAGGGCGAATTGATGTTCACCGCAGTCGCACAGAACGCGATCTACGGAGAGAGCAAATGAGAGTTCTGGTCATCCATGCCAGTCCGAAGGGTGAGGGAAGCCATACTGCCGTGCTGACGCACGCGTTTCTCTCCGGATTTCCGGCGGGAACGGAGATAGAAACACTGGAGCTGCGCAGGTTCAACATCCGCCCCTGCCTCGGCTGCCTCGGCTGTTGGACAAAAACGCCGGGCAAGTGCGTGCAGAAGGACGACATGGAGAAAATCTACGCCGCGATCGAGCGCGCGGACGTGATCGTTGAGAGTTTCCCCCTGTATTTCTACGGGCTGCCCGGAACGCTCAAGACGATGACGGATCGCTGCCTGCCCTACACCAAGGCCTATGGCTGGAGCAAGGGGATGCAGCACGAGCTGCGCGACCCGAAGATGCTTGAAAAGCGGCTGGTGCTGATTTCCACCTGCTGGCACACCGGCATTGAGCAGCTCTATGCCGCCGTGCGCGCAGAGTTTGACCTGATCTGCGGCGGGAAATACGAAACGATCTTCTGCCCGCAGGGTGAGCTCTTTGTAATTGATGCCTGTCAGCGCCAAAAAGATGCCTATCTCAAGGACGTGCAGCTTGCCGGCAGCGAGGTCGCGCAGGGACTGCGTATCCAGCCTGAGACGCAGAAGCGCCTTGACAGGCCCATCCTTTCCGATGCGACCTTTGAGCGCATTACGCGCCCACACTGGCAGATCGTGGATTGAGGGAAACTCCGAAGAAATCCTCCGCGGCGGACGCCGGGCCTTTTCTGCCGTCCTTGCGGATTTCGCCAGAGCTTCCAAGAAGGGAGAGATCTGAATGAAACGAAGTGTTCTGCTTCTGCTTGCCTGCGTTCTGACGCTGCTGTGCGCCTGCACAGCGAAGCCGACCCCGGAGCCGACAGAGCCGCAGGAGAGTTCTTCTGCCGCACCCTCGGAGCCTTCCACGGAACCCGAGCCGTCCACGGAGGAAAGCAGCTACGCCCCCGGCGAGACGGAGCCGCCCGCGGCTTCCTTCGAAGTCACGGACCAGCGACTGAACCTCTACCGCAACCGCGCGGAGGAGTTCTGGGGACAGGTCATCGCTGCGGTGCAGAACACCGGCGACGCGCCTATTTATCTGCAAAACTGCACCTTCCACATCTCGGATGCAAAGGGAAATTCCCTTGCATCGGATACGACGGTCTCTGCCTATCCGCAGATCGTTGCACCCGGGGAAACGGGATATTACTATGCGGAAACCTATCTGGAAACGGAATCCGCCGAAGGGCTGACGCTGGAATTCGCGCCGCAGGTGTCGGTTTTCGCCCAGCAGATGGTGGAGTATACCGTTGAGAATCCCGATTTGCAGGATTCACGCTACGGCGGCATGGAGCTTCGCATGACGCTGTCCAATTCCACCGCGCAGGATACCCGGCACTACTGTGTTGCGGTGCTGCTGTTTGATGCGCAGGGAAGCCTGATCGGACAGTTCTACGATGTGCCCTCGGTGAAAATCCCGGCGGGCGGTTCTGCGGTGCTGGAGCTGAGCAGCTATATGCTTCCCGATACGGTCACGAAGGCAGAGGTTGCGGACTACCGCATTTTAGCTTACGAATTGCAGGATTAAGGAAATCAAAAGCAATGCCGGAGCCGCATGGCTTTGGCATTGCTTTTTTGTCGGAAAATGTGTATAATAAC
>CAKUMR010000279.1 GCA_934667865.1 uncultured Oscillospiraceae bacterium
TGATATTGTGATAGACGTAGTTGCTGATGACTGCGTCGAAGCGCCCGTCCGGGAAGCGCAGCTTGTTGGCATCGCCGTGGACGAAGGTGCAGCGCTTGCCGACGCCCTCGGAGGCTGCGTTTTTCTCGCACAGTGCCTTGCTGTAATTATACATGGCGCCCCAGTAGTCAAGACCGGTGACCTTTGTCTCCGGCCAGGTCAGCGCCGCACGGATCGCCAGCGCGCCGGAGCCGCAGCCGACCTCGAGAAGCTCACCGCGGCCGTCAAAGGCAAGGCTGCTGAGGATGGTCTGATGCACCTTCTCCATCATGCCGCCCTTGCCGAAGGCGTATTGGCGGCGAATCCATGCCAGCCATCCCAGCGCCGCCAGCAGGATGACGAACGCCGCGGCAAAGACGATGCCGAGTGCCGTGATCTTGAAGACCGCGAAGGAGAGCGCGGTCAGGACCGCCACAAGCAGCGCAATCCCACCGTAGACATAGAACACTGGGGTGGACATCCAGCTTCCGTAGTCCTCGCCGTGGGAGCCGACTCTGATCTGTTTCTGAGCCGCAGAGATGTTGATTTTCATGTAGTTTTCTCCTTTCTGTTCGGAAGAATTACCCGCGCAGGCGTCGAATCAGCCGGGTATAAGAGATGCCGAGGGCGGTGCATATTGCCGCATAGATGCCGGCAAGAACACACAGAATACAGAACCATCTGCTGACTTTGAGCGTCAGCAGCAGGAGTCCCAGAAACGCCAGCCAACTGAGCACGCTGCCCGGAAGCATGGGCCGGCGGATTGTTTCGCAGATGCGCAGCTCTTCCTCCGGGCTGTAGAGCCGGAAGTCATGCTCGCTGCGGAAGATCGTCCAGAAGGAATAGCGCGAAACGAATTCGATCCCCTTTTCCGCAAGGCTCCGTTTCAGTTCCTCGATCTCCGCGCCGCTCTTGCCGCGCAGATAGCACACGCGGAAGGTGTACTGGCCGGGCTTGCAGGGCGCGAAGGTCCACACGCCCTCCACAAGACTCGTCGCGGCCCAGCCCTCGCGGCACATTTTGGCCATATAGGCCTCGTCCGCCTTGTGGTTCATTGTGTAGTTGAACTTTTTCATGGTGCTCCTTCTGCGCTCCGGCATCAGACCTTCGCGGCGGTTTTGCGCTTATAGCCGCAGTCGCAGTAGGGGCCGCCGGAGGCGAGGGTGTATTCCCGCACAAAATCCGTCGCGCCGCCCGCCTCGCTCATGGTGTAGTCGAGATGGCACAGGGCTGGGGTGAGGTCGTACAGCCCGAGCTTCTTCATCAGCACGCAGATGCCGCATCTGGTAAAGCGGCCCTCATAGCCGCTGCCGTCCGGGTACTCGTAAAAGTCCATGTTCCACGAATAGGGGTTGCGGTCGGCAGCTTTCAGGGCAGCGGTCGCCTTCATACCGGCGATGTCCTTTGGAGTGTATTTTGCTTTTCCGCTCCGGCGGCAGAACCACTTCATCGGCTTTGTCATCATGGCGCTGGCGTAGTAGTCCGTCAGGCTCTCCACGTCCGGGCGCTCCGGCATGGCGAGGATGAACGCGCCGAGCATGGCGCAGTTGACAATGTTCATCCGGAAGCGGTCGCTCTTTTCAAATTCCGGCAGCTCCGCGATGATCTTTCGGTAGCGCGGCTTCGCCTGCTTCGTGATCGCCTTTGCCGTCCTTGCGTCGTAGCCGAAGACGGCGGTCAGCTGCTTCTGGAACGATCCTGCGAACAGGACCCACATGCCCATGGGCATCCCCATGTATTTCATTCTCTATCCCTCCGTTTGGTTCCCGGAGTCTGCGGACTCCTGAGATTTTGAGATTATGCTCTTCCGCTCTTTTTGAGGACTGCCACCGCGCACGGGATCCTGCCCTCGCAGAGCGTATATTGTGCGTCCGTGTAGCCGGCATCTGCGAAGAACTGTCGGTAGGTGGCCAGCGTGAACTCCCGCTTGAAGTCTGCACCCGCCTTACCGATGGCGTTGGAAACGCTGTTGGTAGGCCCTTGGCCGTCTGATTCATGTAGGTCGGGATGATGAGCCTGCCGCCCGGCTTGCAGACCCGGTCCAGCTCACGCAGCGCCTGATAGGGCTCGTCCAGCAGGTGGATGACATTTGCCGCCACGACTGCGTCAAACCGGCCGTCGGGGTAGGCGAGGTGCATAATATCCGCCTTTGCGAAGCGGACATTGCGGCAGTGCGCGTATTTTTTCTCCGCGCGCTTGAGCATCTTTGCGGAAAAGTCCGTGGCGACGAGGCTCTTGCAGCGGGGAGCAATGATGCCGGTGAGAAGACCCGTGCCGCAGGCACATTCCAGCACCTCGTCGGACGGCGTGATCAGGGTCGCCACCGCGGCGCACAGCGCCCGGTTGGCCTTGCGGTTGATGACATTTGCGAAAATATCATAGACCCATGCGACATGATCCCAGAACATTGTGCGGCCCTCCTTGAAATATCACGGTTAGCGAAAGCTAACTAATGTGCGGCGAAAACGCTGCCATTGGCAGCTTTCCGTCTATTCAAACAGCTCCTTGCAGGCACCGCGCACCAGCGCACTCAGCACCTCGGGGTAGCGTTTTCCGATCTGCTCCTTGTGAGAAACGGTCAGGAT
>CAKUMR010000280.1 GCA_934667865.1 uncultured Oscillospiraceae bacterium
GCCTGCTGTCGCATGACGGCGGCCGGACTTTTGCGGCCATCCTCGGCACGCTGGATGAATTGGGGTACGATGTCGCTTGGCAGGTGCTTAACAGCAAGGACTTCGGAGTCCCACAGAACCGCAAACGGGTGTATCTTATCGGATATCTTAGAGAGCGATGCGCCGGAGAAATACTATCTTTCCGAGCAGCAGATGATGCGCCTGCTGAAGCCAACGGTCTGCTGAATCCGCAGCAGCCGGACGCGGCGCTTCCCATCAAGGTGAATACGAGGGCCGGCTTTCAGCTCGCGCATCCCGGCGACAGCATCGACTTTGCTTTCCCTACGACGAATACACGGCGCGGCCGTGTCGGCAGGCAGATCGCGCATACCGTTACGCACGGAAACACACAAGCCTGCTTCTTCATCGACCTGAACACAGCGCCGAAGCTGACCGGGGCGACACGCTGCATTACGACGCGGCAGGACGGCGGCATCGGGCATCACAAGGGGGAACGTTCCGGTGTGTGGGTAGAGGAAACGGACGACGGAAAATTCGGTGTTCCGGTGCAGACGCGGGATGGCGAAACACATTATGGCCGCGTTCGGCGGCTGACACCGCGGGAGTGCTGGCGGCTGCAGGGATTTACGGACGAACAATTCAATCTGGCGGCAGCGACGGGGCTGAGCGACGCGCGGCTCTACAAAATGGCGGGCAACGCGGTGAGCGTTCCCGTCATTGCCGCTTTGGGGCGGTTTATAAAGAAAATCCATACCGTAGAGCAGAAAACGCAGGAGGTGATCGCATCAAGACACCCGTGACGTGGATGGGCAATAAGACGTCCATTCTTTCCATTTTGTATTCGCTGTTTCCACTGAACTACGAGCGGTACATTGAGCCGTTCGGCGGGTCGGGCGCGGTGCTGCTCGGCAAGCCCGCGCCGGACAGGTTCGAGGTGCTCAACGATTACAATCGCAATCTCGTCAATCTCTACCGCTGCATGCGCGATCGCCCGGTCGAGTTCATCCGCACACTGGGCTTCCTGAATCTCAACGCCCGCGACGATTTCAACGTACTGAAAAAGTTCTTCCGGAAAGAAGAATTTGACGACGCCTACTTTCAGACGCAGTTGGAGCTGACGGAGGTCTTGCTCCCGCCCATTGAAGCGCGCGAGATTCGGGAGTTGTACGCCGCGGCGCATGAGGACTACGACCTGCGCCGCGCGGTCATGTTTTTAAAGCTATTGCGTTACAGCTACTCCAGCGGCGGAAAATCGTTTGCCAGCCAGCCGTTCAGCATCCGCAGCCTGTTCGGGCTGGTGCAGGCGTTTTCCAAACGCTGCGAGAATGTGGTGATCGAGAATCAGGATTTTGAGGTGCTTATCAGGCATTACGACCGCGAGGGTAGCTTTTTTTACTGCGACCCGCCGTATTTCACGAGCGAGTACGTCTACGACTGCGGCTTCGGCTGGGACGACCACCTGCGACTGCATCGCGCGCTGACCGGCGCGAAGGGCAAATTTCTGCTGTCCTACAACGACTGCCCGGAGATTCGTGGCCTGTACGCGGGCTGCGAATTTTTCGACTTCACGCGGGTCCACAGCATGGTGCAGCGGTACGAGGTCGGACGGGAGTTTCCGGAGCTGCTCGTCGCAAACTACGACCTTTACGAGCGCGAAAAGGCGAAGCCGGACCAACTGACGCTGTTTGAAGAAAAAACTTGGAAGGAGCGAATTTTGACATGACACACACCACCCTGGCCGTCCCGCCCGAGGTATTAGAGGAATCAGGCATCGACCTTGAAGCCATTCTGCAATTCACGGCGGAGGACGGTAAAATCACCATTGAGCAGCTCGGCACGCGCCGCTGCGTGGCCTGCCCCTACCGCGAGGACTGCGAGGTGTTCGCATGATGCGGACGCTTCGCATCCTCGGCAAGCGCGGCAGGATCACGATTCCTTTTGAGATTCGGGAAAAATTAGGCTTCCGGCCAAATGACGTGCTGTCGTTTCAGATCATGGACGACCGCACGGTGCTTGTCCGGAGAGAACGACTCTGCAATGCAACGAGAGGAGGACAACAAATGAAAGAAAATTTACGCATCTTAATGGTCGAACCGCACAAAGCACCGTATGAGGCGAGCGTTCCGCACGAGCTGTCCGCGATACAGCAGACGGTCGGCGGCCTGATCGAGGTGGTCAGGAACGGCGACGGCACGCTCCTCGTCTGCAATGAGGAGGGCAAGCTGCTCGGCATGGAGGGCAACCGGCGCATTCCGGGCGACGTGCTTGCCGGGCCGTTTTTTGTCGTGGGCGACGCGGGCGAAACCTTCCGTTCGCTCACGGAGGAGGAACTGGAGCGCTACAGGGAACGTTTTGCGGAGGTCGAGGACATCTCGCCGCAGGAGGTGCAGGCAGCTACGGGGTTTTTCTTCTGTGCTATGTAAAATATCTCTGGACTTTTCGTGTTTCTACGTTATGATGGAAGAAAGGAGGGCTGCCCAATGAAACAAAAAATTGCCATTTTCCTGCTCTGCCTGCTGCTGTGCGGCTGCACGGCGGTGCAGGATGAAACACGAGCGCCAGAGAGGAAAGCAGAAAATCAAAGTGAAGTTGCTGCTGCGC
>CAKUMR010000281.1 GCA_934667865.1 uncultured Oscillospiraceae bacterium
CCTTTTCACGCAGCCATTCGACTGCCTTGTCCATATCGCCGTCGGTCTCGGTGAGGGCTTTCTTGCAGTCCATCATACCGACATTGGTCATTTCACGCAGTTTCTTAACATCAGCAGCAGTAAATGCCATAATTTTATCCTCCTGTATTTATGAGAATGCCCGCGGTTGGGCGGGCATTATGGGTTTCTTATTCCTCGACGGGAGCTTCGGCGGCCTCTGCGGGAGCCTCGGCAGCAGCCTCGGTGTTGGCTTCGCCCTGACGGCCTTCCTGAACGGCGTTGGCCATGGTGGCGACGATCAGACGAATGGCGCGGATGGCGTCGTCGTTGCCGGGGATGACATAGTCGATCTCATCGGGGTCGCAGTTGGTATCGACGATCGCAACGATGGGGATGTGCAGCTTGCGGGCCTCAGCGATGGCATTGCGCTCCTTGCGGGGGTCAACGATGAACAGGGCGCCGGGCAGCTTCTTCATTTTCTTCACGCCGCCGAGGTACTTCTCGAGCTTGGCGATCTCGCCTTCGAGCTTGATGACTTCCTTCTTGGGAAGCATTGCGAAGGTGCCGTCCTCCTGCATCTTGCGCAGCTGGGCAAGACGGTCGATACGGGTGCGCATGGTCTTGAAGTTGGTCAGCATGCCGCCGAGCCAACGGGCGTTGACATAGTACTGATCGACTCTTTCCGCTTCTTCCTTGATAGCGTCCTGCGCCTGCTTCTTGGTGCCGACAAACAGGATGTTCTCGCCGTTAGCCGCGAGATCACGGACGAAGTTGTAGGCTTCCTCGATCTTCTTTACGGTCTTCTGCAGGTCAATGATATAAATACCATTGCGCTCGGTGTAGATGTAGGGAGCCATTTTCGGGTTCCAGCGTCTGGTCTGATGGCCGAAATGGACACCAGCTTCGAGCAGGCTTTTCATGGATACGACTGCCATTTGTGTGTTCTCCTTTTCGTTTTTACCTCCACTCCCGTCATCTCTCCCGTCCACCGGGAAACCGGCACTGGGACGGAACATCCGGGCGTGTGTGGTGTAATGGATGTCGCGCTTTTTCGCACGCCGTATTATTATATCCTGTGATGTCAGAGATTTCAAGAACTTTTTTGCAAAAAATCGAAGATTTTTCGCCGTTTCCGCGCAAAAAAGATCTGACCGGCGGCTCCGGTCAGAAAAAATCCTTTTTCGGCCGCGGAAGGCGGATCTTATCCAGCTCCGCGTCGATCAGAATGATGTCATCCCCGATGCGCTGGATGCACTGCCACGGGATGACATAGTCGTCGCGCCGCCCAGCCACGCCGAGAAATTTGCACGGTCCCGGCACGACGATCGCCGCGATCCGCCCCGTTTTGAGGTCCACCTCCACGTCCGAAACAAAGCCCAGCCGCGCGCCGTCGCAAATATTGACGACCTCCCGGCACTTCAGGCTGGAAAACCGCTTGCCCATACGCTCACCCGCCTTTTCTCCAAAGCCTATGCACCATGCGGCAGGAATATGCCGTTATTTTTCGCCCGGAATTGACAGCGGAATGATTTTGCACTATAATATATAATTAGTTAAATATCCATGAAAGGAGTCCTTTTACAATGCTGAAAAATAAACTTCCGCGGACGCTGCTGGCCTGTGTGCTGGCGCTGGCGCTTCTCTGTCCGGTGCTGACCGGACTGACGGCTTCTGCCGCCGCGAAGCTGTCGGAAACCATCACGGTCCATACGCCCGCAGAATATCTGGACGCGATCGAGCGCGCCTATACCCTCGACAGCGCCGCGCAGGCCATCGAAAAGACGACCACGATCTGTCTGGCGAACGACATCGTCTTTGACGATCTGGACGACATCGCCGCGCTGTACTACGGCCGCGGCCCGGAGCTCAACCCCCTTGTTGACAAGCCCTATTCTATTAGCGGCTCTGCTCTGGGCTATCACCGCAGCTCCAAGCTGATCGTCCAGTTCGCCGCGGCAGAGGGCAGCACCGAGCGCCACAGGCTTGTCTTTGCCTGTGAGGAGCTTCCCACCGCGCCTGTGACGATCTCCGTCGGAACATACGCCGAGCTGCGGCGCGCCATGGCACTCGTCTGGGCCTCGGGCAGGGTTTCTGCCACGCCGCCCCTCGTGACCATCGCGCTCACCTCGGACATCGAACTGGGCGAGCCGACCATGGCGCTCGGGTATGTTCGTTATAAATACACCGCCACATCCAGCACGATTTATGGTTTCTATCTAAAGCGTTATTTTACTGACCTTGAAAATGTAAATTTCCAATTTACAACGGCCGACGGCATCCGACACAGTCTGATATTCCCAACGGATGTCCAAACCTCCGGCTTCTTGACTGCTTACGATGCATCCATTGCAGTCAGCAACATCATTTTGGATGGCGGCGGGAAAAGTTCGCTTGTCTTTTTCTTTGATCATTGCGATTTGACAATCAACGAAGGAACGCTTATCACGGGCTTTGACACCAATGGCGGCGCTCCTATCTCTCTAACTCATTCTGGTACTATGACCATGAACGGCGGTGAGATCTCCAACAATGTCGGCAGCGGCGGCGTTGTTGGCTGCGGCGCTATCCATCTTTCCGGTGGCACCTTCG
>CAKUMR010000282.1 GCA_934667865.1 uncultured Oscillospiraceae bacterium
CTCGCAGATAGCGGCACGGTTCGTGCTGCCGTTCTCGCCGACACCGGCGGTGAAAACAAGACAGTCCAGACCGCCGAGCGCAGCAGCGTAAGCGCCGATATACTTGCGGACTTCATAGCAGAACTTGTCGAGCGCGAGCTGGCAGGCTTCGTTGCCTTCCTTTGCCCCCGCTTCCAGATCGCGGAAGTCGGAGGACAGGCCGTTGGACAGAGCCAGAACGCCGGACTGCTTGTTGAGCATGGTCAGGCACTCGTCGGCACTCATGTTGTACTTGTTCATGATGAACTGCGCGACGCAGGTGTCGATGTCGCCCGCGCGGGTGCCCATGGGAACGCCGGCCAACGGACTCAGACCCATGGAGGTATCCTGGCACTTGCCATCTGCGACGGCGGAGAGTGAAGAGCCATTGCCAAGGTGGCAGACGATGATCTTCAGCTCACTTGCGGGCTTGCCCATCAGCTCAATGGCGCGCTTGGAAACGAAACGGTGAGAGGTGCCGTGGAAGCCGTAGCGGCGCAGATGGTCTTCCTCGTAATACTTGGTGGGAATGGCGTAGCGATAGGCCTTCGGAGGCATGGTCATATGGAACGCGGTATCAAAGACAGCGACCTGCGGGGTACCCGGCATGACCTTCTCACAGGCTTCGATGCCCATGAGATTTGCCGGGTTATGCAGCGGACCGAGAGGAATGCAGTCGCGGATGGCCTGCTTGCAGGCTTCGTCAATGATGCAGGAGGCGATGAACTTGTCGCCGCCGTGCAGGACGCGGTGGCCGACGGCGTCGATCTCCTTGACGGATTTGATCACGCCGTACTCCGGATCGACCAGGATGGACAGGACGGCCTCGATTGCCTCGGAATGGGTGGGCATCGGAATATCGCGCACGACCTTGATGTCCTTCGAAGGAACCTTATGGGTCAGACGGCCGTCGATGTAGATTCGCTCACACAGACCCTTGGCGAAGACCTCGCCGGTTTCCGGGTTCATGAGCTGATACTTCAGGGAAGAGCTGCCTGCGTTGATAACGAGAATGTTCATGATGACTTCAACTCCTGTAAAAACTTGTTTCTATTTTTTGCATTTTGTGGTAGTATTAGCACATACGTACCTATTCTATAATAGATTTGCCCCGGTGACAAGTGTTTTTTTGAAATGAGGAGAATTTTGTGAAAAACATCGGCATCATCTGCGAATACAATCCCTTTCACAACGGCCACGCAAAGCAGCTGCGCGCGGTGCGCGCACAGGACGGCGTCTGCGTCTGCCTGATGAGCGGGAACTACGTCCAGCGGGGCGAGCCTGCGATCCTTGACAAGTGGACGCGCGCGAAAGCCGCGGTGCTCTGCGGGGCTGATCTGGTGCTGGAGCTGCCCGTGACCTGTGCGCTGCGCTCGGCGGAGGGCTTCGCCGCGGGCGGCGTGGAGATCTTCGACCGGCTGGGATGTATCGACGGCCTGTCCTTCGGTAGTGAGTTGGTAGACATAAATAGTATTATGTCTACCGCAGAGACGCTGGACAGCACAGATTTTTCCGAGCATCTGCACGATGCACTGGCAGAGGGGCTTTCTTTCCCGGCAGCGCGGCAGCAGGCGCTGACCGCGTTGGGTGCAGATACCGCCGCATTGGAAACGCCGAATTCCATTCTGGCGGTCGAATACTGCAAGGCGCTGCGCCGCAGAAACAGCGCGATCGTGCCGATGCTCCTGCACAGGGACGGCGACTACCACGGCGGCAGCGACCCGGCCGCGCCCTCCGCGTCCTTTCTGCGCGTGCAGGAGGACTGGTCGGGCTTTGTGCCGCCGGAGGCGCTGGAGATCTTTTCCGGCGCAGAGCGGCATACTGCCGCTGCGGGGGAGCGTGCGTGGCTGGCGCGGCTGCGCGGCATGGAGGAGGCGGAGTTTTCCCGTCTGCCCTTCGGTTCAGAGGGACTGTGGCGCAAGGTGATGGCGGCCTGCCGCACGGAGACGACGATAGACGCGATCGTGCAGGCGGCAAAGTCCAAGCGCTACACGCACACCCGCCTGATGCGGATGCTCCTGTGCGCCTACCTCAGCATTTCCGAGGAAATGCTGATGGCACCCGCGCCTTATGTGCGCGTCCTTGCGGTGAATCCGCGCGGACAGAGCGTGCTGCGGCGGGCAAAAAAAGCGGGCGATCTGCTTCTCCTGCACACCGGTGAGCGCGCACCGCAAGGGGAGTACGCCGCGCTGGAACGCCGCGCGGCCGACCTTTACAGCCTGTTCAGCACGGCGGGGGATTTTGCGGTGAATCAGGAGCGCAGCGCCCGGCTGTTTCGCGCGCCCTGATCCGATTGACAAAGCCGGAAGAATATGATATGACTATTACAGATAGGAAAAAGGAGAGAAAGCTATGGCAATCATGCTTCGCGCAAAATGTCCAAAGTGCGGTGAGCTTGTGGAAACGCAGGCAAACTGCTACTGCGGAAGATGCGGTACACCGATCAGCTTTGCCGGAATGGGCATGGTGCAGATCTACCGCAAGGGTTCGCCCATCGGCATTGCCGGAGGCTTCGGTATCTACATTGACGGACAGCCGCTCGGCTATATCGGAAACAAG
>CAKUMR010000283.1 GCA_934667865.1 uncultured Oscillospiraceae bacterium
GTCTCTGCCCATTGCGGGCAGAGGCCTTTTTGGCTAATAGTGCGTCATTTTTTAGGCTCGCTCATCCCTCGCGAAACATCCCTTGCATCGTCCGAACCTCGGCAGCTCTCTCAATCTGCTTCCTGTGCAGATAGTCATAGAGGCTCTTCATGCCCTCGGGCGGATCGCCGTGCTCCTGCTTGTACTTCTGGATGACGCCAGCGACCTCGGCGTGGAGCATCGTCATGTGATGCATCTCTTCGCCGGAAAGCTCGTAAAACGTCTTCGCAAGAGCAGGACATTCATCCTTGTACTCGAGGGCGCATTTCGCGTACTTCATCGCGTCCTCAATTTCCTCGTCGACCATCGCCGACAGTTTTTCAATGAGTTTCATTTTCTTCCTCGCTTTCTGCGGTCGGCTTCGGCATTGCTTTTTTGATCTCTGCCAGTGCCGCGTCGCCGATCTGGTTGCCGATGCTGCGCCCTGTGGGCGTGGCCACCATCGCGCCAAGTAGCATACCGATCAAGAGCTGCACCATCGCGCACCTCTCAGATCCGCTGCACGCGCAGCGCCACATTATTGACCGTAGCAGCGGCACCGGTGAGCACCAGCGTCAATGCGGACCCTGCCGCGCAGCAGACCTGACGCACAAGCGCCGGAATGTTGAGATCGACCGTGCCATTGGCGGCAGCAGTCTCGGATGCAGTCGCGCCGGGAACAGCCACGCCGTCTTTAAAGAGCGTGACGGTGACGGTTCCGGCAGCGGTAGACGTGACGGTGACTGAGGCGTCGACATCGTAGTAGCCAGCGCCGGTGATGTTGACAGCGTTGCCGTTGAGGGCCACGTCGCAGCCGTAGCGGCGGATAAGGCTGCCAAGAGGAATGACGCCGTCGACCGCGACAGCGGTAGGCGTCTGCATGGCAGCGTAAAGAGCGGATTTACAAGACATTTTTATTCTCCTTCCATAAAAAATAGGCGGGACGATTGCCCCGCCTGTTACCCGGCCATAGGGGCCTACCATGTTCCCCGAGCGGGGCATATGGTCTTAAAGGTTGACGTTGCCGCTGCAGCCGCAAGACGTGGGGATGATCTGGCCTGCGCAGGTCGAAGCCACGCCGTACAGTGCGGGCTTGGTCAGCATGCGGCCTTCGATCGCATCCAGGCGGCGGTTGAAGCCGCAGCAGCAGTCGGAGATCTTCGCCGCCAAAGCGTCCGTCTGCTCCTTGGTAAAGATCCCAGTCTTGAGGTTCTGGTTCTCCATCTTGAGGTCGAAGATGGTCTCCTGCAAGTGCTGCTCGTAGATGCGGCTGGCCTGGCCGGTGATCGCCTCGGTGCTGGCGTTGATTGCCATGCGCGTGTCGTTGCTCTGCTGCTCGATGAGATACTGCGTGCGGGACGTGTCGATAATCCCCTGCTTTTCGACCTCGCAGTTGCTCACGCGGTTGCAGCCGGTGTCATTGACGGGATACGGCATATTGCCGCGTCCAAAGCCAAAGCCGTTGCCAAAGCCGCCGAACAGCGCCGCGATGACGATGATGATAAACAGTACCGCGAGCCAGCTCATGCCGGTGCTCTGATCATTGTTCATGGTGCAAACTCCTTTCCTCAAAAATTATTCCAACGGCTATTTCAGCCGGGGGAATTTCGCGGAGTGCCCCGCTTTGCCCTTCTGGCGGGCCTGTGAGGCGTTTTGCGCGCCGCCGAGTATCTTGTTGGCATCGGAGCGCAAAGCCTCTGGTGTCGTCCCGAGAAGCCCGCACAGGGCCTTTGCCTGCATTGTGCGCCCGTAGCGAGAATATAGGCTGTCGGCAATGCCCGGATCAATGCCGAGCCTGCGTGCCGTGCTCTGCACGCCCTCCAGTGTGTCAGCTGTCCCGCTGATCGCCTGCTCCGCTTTCGTTGCTGCGCTTTGCAGGTCTGCGGAGGGGAACATTTTCGACGCTGCCGCTATGATCTGCTTGAGATCCATTCTCTTTCAGCTCCTTTACTTGGTTCGAGAGGCCCTTGATAACCTCGGCCATGTCACTCATGGCCGACTGCATCTCGCTCATCAGCTGCTCCTGCGTTTTTGGCGGCGTGATGACGCCGAGCTCAACGAGCTTGTCGTAATACTGCTGCGTCGTGCCTTCCAGCTCCGCGTAAGCGGCAGCCGTCTTCCCAATGAGCTGCTGGCGGTTGCCGAAATAGTCGGTCTGGAAAATATCACCGTTGTCGATAACACACATCATGCAGTTTCCGCCGCTGTATCCGGCGATTGCAAACTGGTCCATGCGCGCACCTCCTTTTGTTGCTTTCATCGTACAAAAAAACGGGCGCTCAAAAGCGTCCGTAAAGTGTATGAAAAGTGCGTCGAAACCCGTCGAACGATTCCCCTTGCCTTTTCGCATGAAACATGATATTTTAATTTTGCAGGTCATTCCCGGCCTGTTTTTACACAAAAGAAATGACCTCACCGTTTATTCGGTGGGGCCGTTTCTTTTTTCATAGACTTCTGATGCAATTTTCTGGTATGCGCGCCGGCGGTATTTTTTCACTGCATCAACAGACAGGCTTCGCTCCATTGCCACCTGCACGCAGCTTTTCTGC
>CAKUMR010000284.1 GCA_934667865.1 uncultured Oscillospiraceae bacterium
GATCACGTCCGGCTGGAGGCTGCGGGCCTGCGTCAGCACGGCGGTGATGCCGTCGGTGTCCACTCTGGTATAGTTGCCGCTGTAGTCGGTGTAGAGCAGATTCGTGCAGTATTCCGAACCGGCGGGGATGCTCATGCCGTTCAGCCCCTTGGTGAAGGCGACAAAGGCGATGCGGATGCCGTTGACATCACGGATGGTCACGCGGTTGGCGCTGGCGTCGGATTTACTGGCATAGGTGCCGAGGGCGGTGAGCCGCTCGGCTTCAATGACGGATTTGGTGCGCTGCAACCCCGTCAGACCGTTCTGGATGCTGTAGGAGTTGGCGGTTTGCAGCAGGTCAAAGCCGGCGTCGCCGAGCGCTGCGGCCAGCTCGTCGGGATAGCTGCCGCCGGTGTAGGGCGCACCGGCGAAGTTGCCCTCCAAATTGCCCAGCGCGAGATCCGCGGCGGCGATGGTATTGACCGTATCTCCGAAGAGAGAAAGAAAGTCATAGCTCCCGTCCGCACGGTGCAGCGCGGTGAGCATGGCATCGGTCATGCAGATGTCACCGACGGCGGCCAGTGTGACCTTGCTGCTGCCCTGCGTGGGCTTGTCGGGAAGCGAGGGCGTTTTTGATCCGCAGCCTGTGAAGAGAAAAAGAAGAAGCAGCACCGAAAGAATACCGCAGAAAAGTCGTTTCAAGAGAAAAACCTCCGGAAAAAGGTATCGTATTTTTTATTTTACAACAAATCCCACGCACTTACAAGTTGTTTTTTGCGAATTCGGTTGCCTTGCCGGGCGTGGCGTGCTATACTCTAGAAAATAGAAAGGAGCGCGCCATGGCACAGCGAAGAAGAAAACGAAGAAATTACGGCTCGCCGCTTCTGCGCGGCCTGCTGATCGCGCTGCTGGGAGCGGCAGCGGCGGCGCTGGTCGCCGTTTTGATTTACTGGCGCTTTTTTGGCGTAACAAACGGCTCGGACACCCCGCAGATCGCACTCAATACATATGAGGCCGAGGCGTTTTATGAGGAAAACGGATTCCTCCGCTACCGCGCAATGCGGCATATGATCGGCATTGACGTGTCCGAGCACCAGCAGAACGTGGACTGGCAGGCAGTGCGCGACAGCGGCGTAGAATTTGTCATTCTCCGCGTGGGCTATCGGGGCTATACAGCCGGAGGTCTGCGCGAGGACGAAACCTTCCAAGCATATTATGACGGCGCAAGCGCAGCCGGACTGAAGATCGGCGCGTACTTCTTCTCTCAGGCGATGAATGTGCAGGAGGCACGCGAGGAAGCAACCTACGCCTGTGAGCTGATCGGAACGCGCAAGCTCGATCTGCCGCTGTTTTACGACTGGGAAACGGTCAGCGGCTCCGAGCGCATCCCTACACCGGACGGCCTGCCGCTGACGGATTGCGCCGTGGCCTTCTGCAAGGTTGTGCGCCGCAACGGCTTTGAAGCGGGGGTATATTTCAACCAGAGTCTCGGCTACCGCTATTTTGACCTCTCCAAATTGCAGGACTACACGCTCTGGCTGGCGGAATACGACACCACGCCGGAATTCCACTATCATTTCGACTGCCTGCAATACACGGACACCGGCATGGTGGCCGGCATCGAAGACGGCGTCGATCTGGATATTCTGTTCTTACCGGAAACCACGTCGGATTAAGACGTCTGGGTTCAAATTTTCAGGAAAGGGTGATCTTTTATGAAGCTGTATCGTGTATGGAGGGTGCACGCTTCCTGACCCTCCGAATCATTTTTTGGAGGAAACAAAATGGAACATCAAAGCATTGCCCCTATGGTGGAAAAGACAGAGCTCCCCGTGACCGTCGAGCGCATTACTGATCCGGAGGACGGGCAGCTTTTGCGGCTGGAAAACGGCTACCTGCTGGAAATCGGAGAAGAGCCTCTGACGGAGGAGAAGCAAAAGCGGCTCTGTGCGGCCATCCGGGAAGGGAAGATCACATTCTTTGCCGCAGAACAGGGTGGCCGGGCGGTCGGGATGTGCAGCGTGTCACGCTGCTGGTCGACCTTTGCCTGCGGCTGGAATGCGGCGTTTGAGGACTTTTATGTCGAGCCTGCTTTCCGGAGAAGGGGAATTGCCCGGCTGCTTGCCGGGGCGGCGCAGCGCTGGTGCGCAGAGCAGGGCGTTGCAAGCCTGACGGTCTGCTGCGCGCCCTGTGACGAGGGAATGTACCGCGCGCTCGGCTTTTCCGAGCCGCTGGGCAGAACGCTTGCCTGTCTGCCCTGAAAAATCTGCAAACAAACGCCCCTGCGGAGATTCCGCAGGGGCGCTTGGTTGTTGCTTTTTCCTCTGTTTACTTTGCTTCCGGCTTGTAGCTGTCCTTCAGGCTGACGGAACGGTTGAACACCGGGTGCGCCGGGGTGGAGTCCAGATCGGGACAGAAGTAACCCAGTCGCATGAACTGGTAGGCAGCCGGGGCGGCGGCCTTTTCCAGACCGGCTTCGACCTTGCAGCCGGAGAGAATTTCCAGAGAGTCGGGGTTCAGGCAGTCGAGGAAGTTCTTGTCCGCGGCATCCGGCTCCGGGTCGGAGAACAGGTTGGAGTACAGG
>CAKUMR010000285.1 GCA_934667865.1 uncultured Oscillospiraceae bacterium
CACACGCTCGACGGCACGCTCCTGCGGCAGTACGACCGCATCCTTGCGATGAAGAACGGCCGCATCGTCGAGCAGGGAAGCATGGACGAGCTTCTGGAAAAGAAGGGCTACTTCTATGCGCTGTATACGATTGCGCAATAACGGACAATGTACAAAACACGCCGGGTGGCTGAGCCATCCGGCGCGTTTTTGTGCGATTTTTATTTCTTTTCTCCGCGCAGCTCGATGATGCGGTCGCGCAGGACGGCGGCGTACTCGTATTCCATCATACGGGCGGCGGCGCGCATCTCCTTTTCCAGCTTGGCGATCTCGCGTTCGCGCTCGGCTTTGGTCATCTTCACGCCGTTTTTCTTCGTGGCTTCGCCCTCGGCCTGCGTGATCTCGATCAGCTCGCGCACGTCCTTGATGATGGTCTTGGGGACGATCCCATGCGCCTTGTTGTAGGTGTCCTGAATAGCGCGGCGGCGCTCGGTTTCGTCGATCGCAGCGCGCATGGCGGGGGTGATCTTGTCGGCGTACATGATCACGCGGCCCTCCGCGTTTCTCGCGGCGCGGCCGATGGTCTGGATCAGGCTCGTTTCGCTGCGCAGAAAGCCTTCCTTGTCCGCGTCGAGAATGGCGACCAGAGAGACCTCCGGCAGGTCGAGGCCCTCGCGCAGCAGGTTGATGCCGACCAGCACGTCGAACTTTGCCATGCGCAGGTCGCGCAGAATTTCCATGCGCTCCAGCGCGGCAACGTCGGAGTGCATATACCGCACACGGATGCCCGCCTGCTGCAAGTAGTTCGTCAGATCTTCGGCCATCTTTTTGGTCAGCGTTGTGACGAGGACGCGTTCCTTGCGCTCGATGACGCGGTTGCACTCGCCGATCAGATCGTCGATCTGCTCCTCGACGGGGCGCACCTCGACCTTCGGATCCAGAAGGCCGGTCGGACGGATGACCTGCTGGACAATCTGCCCGGCGCGTTCGCGCTCGTACTCCGCGGGCGTGGCGGAAACATAGACCGCCTGATGAATTTTGCTCTGAAATTCGTCGAAGGTCAGCGGGCGGTTGTCAAAGGCGCTGGGCAGGCGGAAGCCGTAGTCCACAAGGCTTTCCTTGCGGCTGCGGTCGCCGGCGTACATGGCGCGCACCTGCGGCAGCGTCACATGGCTTTCGTCCACGAAAAGCAGGAAATCCTTTGGGAAATAGTCCAGCAGCGTCATGGGCGGCGTGCCGGGTGCGCGGCCGGAGATCACGCGGGAATAGTTCTCAATGCCGCTGCAAAAGCCGATCTCCTGCAGCATTTCGATGTCATACATCGTCCGCTGCCGGATGCGCTGTGCTTCCAGCAGCTTGTCATTTTCCTTGAACCATTTTTCGCGTTCTTCCATCTCTTTTTCGATCTCGAAGATGGCGCGGTTGAGCTTTTCACGCGAGGCGACGTAGTGTGAGGCGGGATAGATGGCGACATGGCTGATCACGCGCTCCGGCAGGCCGGTGACGGCGTTGATCTCGGAAATGCGGTCGATCTCGTCGCCGAAGAACTCCACGCGGATGGCGCGCCCCGTCCAGTAGGCGGGATAGATCTCCACGGTGTCGCCGCGGACGCGGAAGTGATTGCGGGAGAAGTCGATGTCGTTGCGCTCGTAGCGGATGTCCACGAGCTTGCTCATCAGCTCTTCCCGCGACTTTTCCATGCCCGTGCGCAGGGAGATGACCATGTTCTGGTAGTCGATCGGGTCGCCCAGACCGTAGATGCAGGAAACCGAGGAGACCACGATCACGTCGCGCCGCTCAAAAAGGGAGGACGTTGCACTGTGGCGCAGACGCTCGATCTCGTCATTGATGGCGGAGTCCTTTTCGATATAGGTGTCCGTGTGGGCGATGTAGGCCTCCGGCTGATAGTAATCATAATAGGAAATGAAGTATTCCACCGCGTTTTCCGGGAAAAACTCCCGGAATTCCGAACAAAGCTGGGCGGCGAGCGTCTTGTTGTGCGCCAGTACCAGCGTCGGACGGTTCAGCTTCTCGATGACGGAAGCCATGGTGAAGGTCTTGCCGGAGCCGGTGACGCCCAGCAGGACCTGCGCCGGCATCCCTTCCTGGATACCGCGCGTCAGGGCGCGGATGGCCTCCGGCTGATCGCCGGTGGGGGAATAGGGCGCGTGCAGTTTGAAATCCATAGAAAGTACCTCAGAAGCCGCGGCGCAGATAGCCGCTGTCGTTCATGGAAACATAGTCGTCGTCCGCGATGACGAGATGATCCAGCAGAAGAATGTCCATCACGTCCAGCGCGTCGCGCAGACGCAGCGTCAGGTCGATGTCCTCCCGCGAGGGAAGCGCGATGCCGGAGGGATGATTGTGCGCCAGCACGACAGCGGTGGCGTTCGCGCTCAGCGCCTCCTGCACCAGACGGCGCATGGGGACGTTGGCAGAGTTGACGCTGCCGCGGCCGATCAGGCGGCAGGAGAGCACCTTGCCGGTGGCATCCAGCGTGAGAAGATACACGATCTCGTCCTTTGCACCGTAGAAGTAGGGCAGCAGGTAGCTGCCGAAGGACGCGCTGTCC
>CAKUMR010000286.1 GCA_934667865.1 uncultured Oscillospiraceae bacterium
CCGTCGGGCTTATCCTTCAGACGGTTCATGATCTTGATGAAGTCCAGCTTCGGGGTCTTGCCGTAGGGGATGATCTCATCCGGCAGCAGGCCCAGCTTTTCCCGGAAGTACTCGACCGAGGGGAGCGCCTTTTCCGCTTCTTCTGCGATCTGCCAGTCCTTGTAGACCGTCGGATCGAGCGTCACGCGACCGTTTTCGTCCACGTACTTGCCATCTTTGAATTCGATTGCCATAGGAATTTCCTCCTTGTTTTCCGGGATCTTTCACTACCCCCGGAAAAAATTTCTTTGGTGCTGCGCATCCTTCGTCCGCGCACTCAGCACCATTCGATACAAAAGTATCGGTACGTCTGCATTATAGCATCCGTACCGATAGAAGTCAATATAATCCGGGAAAAATCTGTGAAAAAACCGGTGCTTTTTTGCGGTTTCTCAGACCTTTTCCACCTGTGCATTTTCGCGCACGAATTGCAGGACCTTCGCGCCCACGACGCTGCGCTCCAGCGCCTTTGCAAACTCGGGATCGTAAAGATTGTCGAGCTGTTCCATCGTGATGTGGTTGCGGCGGCAGAGGCTCTCGCAGGCATCCGCGATGTCCTGCGCGTCGGCGCGGATGTCCTCCAGCGCCGCGATCCTGTCAATGGCCGCGCGGATGCGCACGCGCTGCTCGGCCTCCGGCTGAAGCTCCTGCCGGAGCTTTTCCTCGGTGCTTCCCATGAAGCTGCAATAATCCGCCAGCGTCAGCCCCTTCTGGGAAAGCTGGGCGCGCAGGGTGTCCAGTTCCTCCTCCAGCGCCTCGTCCAGCTCCTGCTGCGTGGGCGTATGCTCCAGCGTCGCCGCAGCCTGACGGATCAGGCGATCCTGAAGCTCCATCTCGGCGCGGTCGGCATAATACTGCCGCAGGCTCTCCGCGACCGCCGCGCGCATGGCCTCCATGGATTCGCAGCGGCCGACCTCACGGGCGAAGGTGTCGTCCAGCGCGTAGGGCTTTTTCTGCCGGATCTCATGGACGTCACATTCAAACCTGGCGTCCTTTCCGGCAAGCGCCTCGTGCGGATAGTTTTCCGGGAAGGTCACGAGCACCGTCACGTGGTCGCCCGCGTTCTTGCCCAGAAGCTGCTCCTCAAAGCCGGGGATAAACATCCCGCTGCCGAGCGTCAGCGTCTGGTTCTGCGCCGTGCCGCCCTCAAAGGCCACGCCGCCGCAGGTGCCGGCATAGTCCAGCACCAGCTCGTCGCCCAGCGTGGAGGGGCGGTCGGTGATCACCGTGATTGCCGGTGTCTGCTGACGCAGACGCTCGATCTGGCGGTCGACCTCGGTATCCGTCACCTCGACATGCTCCAGCTTTTCCTTCAGATTTTTATATTGAAAGTCCATAGTTTCTCCTTACATTGCCATTTTCAGGGACGAGATCAGCAAATCGCCCGCCACCACGCGATCCTCCGCGGCAAAGCCGTCGGCAAAGTTCGCGGTGTAGAGCAGCTGGGCGTTGGGTGGGAATTCCTCATCCCCCTCCCAGACGATCAGGCGCAGGCGGTAGTTGTCCAGAAAATCGAATTCATAGGCCGCGTCGCCGTGGCGCAGCGGCAAGCCGCCCAGCTTTTCCGCGGCGGCGCGGAATTTTGCCGCGCGCGTGCCGAAGGTGAAGGCCGCGCGCGTCAGCACGCGCCCGGTAAAGGGCTGGATATACAACTCTCCCCACGGCATCTCGCGGAAGGTCTTGAACTCCGGTGTGGCCGGCGTCCGCTTGCCCTCCAGCAGATAGCGCAGCAGGAAGGTCTGTGCGGGCAGGCTGTGCAGCGCAAGGCCGTCGCCATCGGCGCGGATGGCAAAATTCGGATGCTTGATATGATAAGTCACGCCCAGCAGCCGGACGGAAAATTCGCCGTCTGAAAAGTTCACGCCCAGCCGCACGACGGCCTCCGCGGGGTCCAGCGCGGCAAACCTCTCCCGGTAATGTTCAAAAGGAACTTCTTCCTTGTGGTTTTCGACCTGCATCTCAGTCCTCCAGTCCTGCAAAGCGGGAAGCGTCGGTGTGCGGCAGGAAGCAGGCAGCCACAAAGGCGTCCATATAGCCCGGATGGGTGGACAGCTCCATGTAGGTCATGTTTTTGGCGACCTCCTCCACCTTCTGCGCGGCCTCATCGGACAGAGCCATGGCGTAGGCGCCCGCCTGCGAGGAGTTGCCGATGTAGTGGAACAGCTCCAGCGGCACATTGGGGAACATCCCGATGCGCACGGCGTTTTTCATATTGATGCCGCTGCCGATACCGCCGGCGACATACACGCCCTCGATCACGCTCTGATCCATATCCATGGTGGAAAGCAGCGTGTCAATGGCGGAATAGATGGCGCCCTTGGCGCGGATGAAGTTGAGAATATCCACCTCGTTCAGCGCGACCTCGCGGCCGGTAGCGGATTCCTCCGGGAAGGCAAGGATATAGCGGCCGGTGCCGTGGTGGTCGCGCGCCACGCGCGCGCCCTCGCGGACGAACAGGCCTTTGGAATTGATGATGACGGTGTGGAACAGCTCTGCGATCGTGTCGATGAT
>CAKUMR010000287.1 GCA_934667865.1 uncultured Oscillospiraceae bacterium
GGCGTGCTGACGATAAAATCGGCGCAGGTCATGGCGGATACATACTTCTCCATGCTGAAGCCGCCCACAAAGGCACGCAGCGCCTGCATGGATGAGGTGCGCAAGGGAAAGATGACCATCCTGCCCATCGAAAACCTCAGCATGGCGCGGGAGATGAGCATCATCTACCACCGCGACTTTTCACATATGGACGTTTTGCAGGAGATTCTGAAGCTATACCACGAAACTGTCGCAGAAAACTCATAAAAATGTCCGGGATTGTTTAATGTTTTGGTTATTTCAATGCCCGCAGGGCGTCAAGCGCCGCATCGACATCAGCCTCTGTTGTGGCGTAGCCGACGGAAAAGCGCACGGTTCCCCGTGGAAAAGTTCCCAACGTTTTGTGCGCGGCAGGCGCACAGTGCAGGCCACAGCGCGTCAGAATACCGAATTCCTGCTCCAAGCGGTCGGCGGCCTCCGCGTTGTCCATGCTCTGAAAATCAACAGAGATTACGCCGACGCGCCCGGTCATATCCCGCGGCCCGGCCAGACGGAGATGGGAAAGCCCCCGCAGGCCGTCCAGAAAGCGCTGCGTCAGCGCGGCTTCGTGCGCGCGGAGTGCGGAAATCCCGATTTTGTTTACATAATCCATTGCCGCAGACCAGCCGTAAATGCCCGGCAGATTCGGCGTGCCGGACTCAAAGCGGTCGGGCAGATAGGGCGGCAATTCCTCGGAATCCGACATGCTCCCCGTGCCGCCCGCGATCAAAGGGGAAAGCTGCGCGGCAAATTCCTCCGTGACCAGCAGCGCACCGATCCCCTGCGGACCGAGCAGGCCCTTGTGCGCGGGAAGCGCCAGCGCACTCAGGTGGAAGCCCTCAAAATCCACGGGAATATGCCCCGCCGACTGCGCAGCGTCCAGCACGAAGGGGACGTGATATTGTTTACATAATTTTCCGATCGCTTCCGCATCCTGCACCGTGCCGCTGACGTTGGAGGCGTGGTTCAGGATCAGCAGCTCCGGCTTCTGCCGCAGCAGCGCCTCCGCCTCTGGCAGGAGCAGCCGCCCCTCGCGGTCGCAGGGCAGGCGCGTAAAGGCCGCGCCGAGCTGCACCAGAGGCCGCATGACCGCGTTGTGCTCCATGGAGCTGACCAGCACGCGGCCACCCGGGCGCAGGCTGCCCTTGATCGCCAGATTCAGCGCCGCCGTCGCGCCGCCGGTCAGCAGCACGCGCGTCGGCTCCGAATGATGGAAAAAGGCGCAGAGCTTCTCCCGCAGGCCAAGCGTTTCCAGCTCCGCCTCCTGCGCCGGGGCATAGACGCCGCGGTTGATGCTCGCACCCACGCAGTCAATATAATGGCACATCCGCGCGCTCACGCCGGGCGCCTTCGGGAAGGAAGTCGCGGCATTGTCCAGATAAATCATCTGCTTGCTCCAATCGCTTGTTTTTCCTGTATTATAGCGCTATTTCAAACTTTTTGCAACCGGCGCACAGCACCATTCGACAATGTCGAATGATTCCTGCACCGCTTGACAGGCCGCTTTCGCGACGTTATACTATTTTCAGATAAACGCTGTCTGCGTTTGATTCGGAAAAGAAAAAGGAGAATATGAAATGGAGAAACAAGGCTTTTTCAAAAAGTACTGGCTTGTCCTGCTGTGCGGCCTGCTGATCGGCGGCGCTGCGGTGCTTCTGAGCGCGCACGGCAACCCGGCGAACATGGGCTTCTGCATTGCCTGCTTCCTGCGCGATATTGCAGGCTCTCTGAAGCTGCATCAGGCGGGTGTCGTCCAGTATTTCCGTCCTGAGATCGTCGGCATCGTCGTCGGCGCCTGCCTCATGGCGCTCATCGGCAAGGAGTTCAAGCCCAAGGCCGGCAGCTCCCCCGTCATCCGCTTCACCCTCGGCGCAACCGTCATGATCGGCGCGCTGGTCTTCCTCGGCTGCCCGCTGCGCATGGTCATCCGTATCGGCGGCGGCGACCTCAACGCCGTCATCGGTCTGGTCGGCTTCGTGATCGGCATCCTGATCGGCACCTTCTTCCTCAAGAAGAACTTCTCCCTCGGCCGCGCCTATAAGCAGGGCAAGGTGGAAGGCCTCGCCTTTCCCGTCATGCTGGTGTTCGGCTTCGTGCTGACCCTGATCGGCGTCGTCTACTTCGCCTCCTCCACCGAGGGCCCCGGTTCCAAGCACGCGCCCATCCTTCTGTCCCTCGGCGTTGGCCTGATCGTCGGCGCACTGGCCCAGAAGAGCCGCCTGTGCATGGTCGGCGGCGTCCGTGACGCCGTTATGTTCAAGGAATTCGGCCTGCTGGCAGGCTTCGGCTGCATCCTGCTCGCCGTTTTCGCTGGCAACGCCATCCGCGCTCTGGTCGAGGGCGTGCCCGTTTCCACCTACATCAAGTTCGGCTTTGAAGGCCAGCCCATCGCCCACACCGAATGGCTGTGGAACCTGCTGGGCATGACCGTCGTCGGTTGGGGCTGCACCCTGCTTGGCGGCTGCCCGCTGCGTCAGCTCATCCTCACCGGCGAGGGCAACTCCGACAGCGCCGTCACC
>CAKUMR010000288.1 GCA_934667865.1 uncultured Oscillospiraceae bacterium
TCGCGGCACCGAGGTACTGACGCAGGACGAGGTCGTCCCCTTTGAAACCGTCTATTACGAAGACGAAACGCTCGCACCGGACGAGGAAGTCGTTCTGGTACAGGGCAAGGACGGCATGATCCACCGCGAAACGGAAATTTCCTACGAAAACGGCAACGAAGTTTCCCGCAGAACGCTCAGCGAGTCCACAACGGCCGCCATGGTCAAGCAGGTCGTGCTGTGCGGCATCAACCGCATCATCATGGAGCAGCCGGAGGAAAAGGAACCGGTGCGCTCTTCCGGCAGTTCGGGCAGTTCGAGCAGTTCCGGCAGCTCCGGCAGCTCAAGCGGTTCCAATAGTTCCGGCAGCTCCAATTCCGGCAACAGTTCAAGTTCCGGCAGCTCTGGCAGTTCCAGCGGCTCCGGCAGCGCCAGCGCCTCCGGCGGCGTGCTCACCACCGCCAGCGGCGAAACCTATTATTACAGCAAGGTGCTCACCTGCACCGCCACCGCATACTCCTGCGAGGGCTACGTCGGACATACCTACAGCGGCACCATTGCACGGGTCGGCGCGATCGCCGTGGACCCCAATGTCATCCCGCTGGGAACCGAGCTGTACATCGTCACCAATGACGGCCGCTACGTCTACGGCTACTGCGTCGCCGAGGACATCGGCGGCGGCGTGACCGGCAACAAGGTCGATCTTTACTTTGACACCATCGCCGAGTGCTGGCAGTTTGGCGTCCGCAGCTGTACCGTCTACGTGCTGAGCTGAAAGCCCATCTTGCATTTTTGCCCTTCCTTTGCTAGAATAAGCAGAGGAAGGGCGGTTTTTTTATGATCGATGTCTGTAATCCCGGTGTGATCCGGGAGCTGCTTGCCAGATATGGCTTTCATTTTTCCAAATCCAAGGGGCAGAATTTCCTCACGCAACGCTGGGTGCCGGAGCGGATCGTGCAGGCCTCCGGCATTGACGACTCCTGCGGCGTCGTGGAGATCGGCCCCGGCTTCGGCCCGCTGACGCAGGAGCTCTGTCTGCGTGCGGGCAAGGTCGTCGCCATTGAAGTAGATCAGACGCTGCGGCCCGTGCTGAAGGAAACGGTCGGGGAATTTTCCAACCTTGAGATTCTCTTTGCCGATGCGCTGAAAACCGATCTTCCCGCGCTGGTCGCGGAGAAATTTTCCGGTCTGCGCCCCGCCGCCTGCGCAAATCTTCCCTACTATATCACCTCTCCCGTGCTGACCAGGCTGCTGGAAAGCCGCTGCTTCTCCTCCATCACCGTCATGGTACAGAAGGAGGTCGCGCAGCGCATCTGCGCCGCGCCCGCCGGCAAGGATTATTCCGCCTTTACCGTGCTGTGCAACTATCACGCGCAGCCGGAGCTGCTTTTCGATGTCCCGGCAAGCTGCTTTATCCCGCAGCCGAAGGTGACCAGCGCCGTGGTCTGCCTCAAGACCCGCGAAACGCCGCCCGCGCCGATCGACGACGAGCGTCTTTTCTTCCGCACCGTGCGCGCCGCCTTTGCACAGCGCCGCAAGACCCTGCTCAACGCGCTGACCTCCGGCTTCGGCGAGCTTTCCAAGGCCGACCTCGCCGCCGCGCTGGAAGCCTGCGGAATTCCCGCCGCCGTGCGCGGCGAAACGCTGGATATTCCCACCTTTGCCGCCCTGTCCAATGAACTCTCCCGGAGGATTTTCCATGTTTAAGACCATTTTTCTCGATCTGGACGACACCCTGCTGGACTTCGGCGCGGCCGAGCGCGTCGCGGTGTCCAAAACCTTCCGCGAATTCGGCCTGGAACCGACCGAGGCTCTGCTCCAACGCTACAGCGAGATCAACAAGCAGCAGTGGGAGTGCTTTGAGCGCGGCGAGATCACGCGCGACACGGTGCTGGTCCGGCGCTTCATCCTGCTGTTTCAGGAGCTCGGCCTGCCCCTGAGCGCCGAGGCCGCCTCGCAGGCCGTGGAGGATTCCTACCGCGGCCACCTGAGCGAGGGGCACTACTTCGTCGATGGTGCGTCGGAGCTTCTGGAATACCTCGCGCCCAGATATGCGCTCTACCTCGCCTCCAACGGCGTGGCCGACACGCAGTATTCCCGGCTGGACAGCGCCGGCATCGGACACTATTTCAAGGAAATCTTCATCTCGGAGGTCACGGGCCACCACAAGCCGGAGAAGGCCTATTTTGACTACTGCTTTGCCCGCATCCCAGACTTCGACCCCGCGGCCGCCCTGATCATCGGCGACAGTCTGTCCAGCGACATTCTTGGCGGCAAAAATGCCGGCATTGCCACCTGCTGGTTCAATCCCGCGCACAAAGAAAATCACACCCAGTTGCACCCTGATTTTGAAATCCATGCGCTGTCCGATCTGCGCCGGATTCTCTGATCCGGAAGAAAATTGAAAAAAGCAAAAATTTTGCTTGACTTTTCGCGGAAACTGCATATAATTATAAATGCGTTTTGACGCAGCGGCTGAATAGGGGATTTGTGTAACGGTAGCACACCGGACTCTGACTCCGTTTGCGGGGGTTCGAATCCCTCATCCCCTGCCA
>CAKUMR010000289.1 GCA_934667865.1 uncultured Oscillospiraceae bacterium
AGCCAGCCGTTCAGCATCCGCAGCCTGTTCGGGCTGGTGCAGGCGTTTTCCAAACGCTGCGAGAATGTGGTGATCGAAAATCAGGACTTTGAAGTCCTGATTCGCCATTACGACCGTGAGGGGAGCTTTTTCTACTGCGACCCGCCGTATTTCACGAGCGAGTACGTCTACGACTGCGGCTTCGGCTGGGACGACCATCTGCGGCTGCATCGCGCGCTGACCGGTGCAAAGGGAAAATTCCTGCTGTCCTACAACGACTGTCCGGAGATTCGCGGCCTGTACGCGGGCTGCGAATTTTTCGACTTCACGCGGGTCCACAGCATGGTGCAGCGGTATGAAGTTGGACGGGAGTTTCCGGAGCTGCTCGTTGCAAACTACGACCTTTACGAGCGCGAAAAGGCCAAACCCGACCAACTGACTCTGTTTGAAGAAAAATCATGGAAGGAGCGAATTTTGACATGACACACACTACCCTGACCGTCCCGCCCGAAGTATTGGAGGAGTCGGGCATCGATCTTGAAGCCATCCTGCAATTCACGGCGGAGGACGGGAAAATCACCATCGAGCAGCTTGGTACGCGCCGCTGTGTGGCCTGCCCGTACCGGGAGGATTGCGAGGTGTTCGCATGATGCGGACGCTTCGCATCCTCGGCAAGCGCGGCAGAATCACGATCCCCTATGAAATCCGGCAAAGGCTGGGCTTCCGGCCAAACGACGTGCTGTCGTTTCAGATCATGGACGACCGCACGGTGCTTGTCCGACGGGAAAAGCTCTGCAATTCAGCGAGAGGAGGACGACGAATGAAAGAAAATTTACGCATTTTAATGGTCGAGCCGCGCAAAGCGCCGTATGAGGCAAGCATTCCGCACGAGCTGACCGCAATGCAGCAGGCGGTCGGCGGCTTGATCGAGGTGGTCAGGAACGGCGACGGCACGCTCCTTGTCTGTAACGAGGAGGGCAAGCTGCTTGGTATGGAGGGTAACCGGCGCATTCCGGGCGACGTGCTTGCCGGGCCGTTTTTCGTCGTGGGCGACGCGGGCGAAACCTTCCGTTCGCTCACGGAGGAGGAACTGACGCGATACAGGGAGCGCTTCGCGGAGATCGAGGACATCTCGCCGCAGGAGGTGCAGGCAGCGACGGGGTTCTTTTTCTGTGCTATGTAAAATATCTCTGGACTTTTCGTGTTTCTACGGTATGATGAGGGAAAGGAGGAATGCCCAATGAAACGAAAAATTGCCGTTTTCCTGCTCTGCCTGCTGCTATGCGGCTGCACGGCAGTGCGGGACGAACTGCGAATGCCGGAAACACAGGCAGAAAATCAGACAGAACGAATAACAACACAGCCGGTAAAAGCATCATCAAAGATGACACAAGAGCAAGAGTCACAGCAGGCAATCATGACCCAAACGTCTACCGAAGCACAGACGTCCACTTCGCCGTCTGTGCCAACCCAGCCGCCAACACCTACTGAAAAGCCGGAGTCAACCCGGCCTCCGGCTACGTCGCCGACCGTGGTAGAGCCAACCGAACCGGCTCCAACCGAATCTGTACCGGCCACCGGGCCGACTGAAACGGAGTCGCCGACGGAACCGCCCACTGAGCTACCCTTTGACATTGACGCATGGGTGGACTTCGCAAGGGAGTATGCCGTCGGCCTCGGTCTGGTGCTTGACAGCGCGGCCACGTCCTGCTGGGACAATCCCATTCTTGCCAGCGCCCAGAGCCGGTATCTGGAACGTGACCTGAAAGGCGTCCTCGAAGATTACGCCAGTGCGCCGGACATCTCGCAGGTGTGGATCTGGTCGGAGCTTCGCCCGGATGGTCGCTACGACATTTATATCGGATACGCGTAACAAAAATCGACTTGAGGGACACACCGATTGGTGTGTTCCTTTTTTATGAACAGGAGGCAAAATGAAAACGAATTTCTGGAAAAGAGCGGCGGCGCTGCTGCTCGCGCTCGTGCTCTGCTTCGCCTGCGTCGGGACGGCATCTGCTGCCGAGGACGTGAGCGGCAAGGTCTACCTCATTTCCTACCCGCGCGACGGGGACGAAAACTACCACACGGGAAGCTGGGGCCACGATGCGCTGCACTTCCGCCACGGCTGGAAGCTCTCCGCGTCGGACTATCTCGACGTGCGCACCATCGGGTCATACGACGCCGACATCTGCTACTGCATCGAACCCGGCGTGATTCAAAACACCGGCGACGCCTTCTCCCGCATGGGCGAGGACTTCTGGGAGAATATGCCGGACTTCAACGACCTTATGACGCCGCAGCAGATGAAGCGCTATATCGGGCACATCATGACCTACGGCTACACCGGCGGCATCAGCACGCAGTGGCGCAGCCAGAACGCAGGCGGCGACAAGCTCGCGCAGGCTTACGCGACGCAGCTTCTCATCTGGGAAACCGTCGCCGGGGAGCGGGATGCGGATTTCCGGTATGTCGCGCCGACGGACGCGGACGCGGTGCGTGAGGTTATCCGCGACACGCATCCGCTGCGGGAGAAGATTTTCGCGTATTATGA
>CAKUMR010000290.1 GCA_934667865.1 uncultured Oscillospiraceae bacterium
CCGTATCCTCAGCGGCAAAGGCGGTCAGGCAGAGCGCCAGCGTCAGCAGCACTGCGGCAGCCGCAGAAAGCAAATGCCGTTTCTTCATTGTAATCCCTCCTATAGGCTCTCTCTGTTTTCCGAGAGATAAGTTGAATCAGATATCAATTCAAAATAAGTATACACATACTTCCCTCGAATTGCAAGGTTTTTCCCGGATTTTTTCAGCGTCACGGAACCTTTTCTCCCTTTCCCACGTCAAAAAAGCAGAATACAATACAGAGGGAGGAACTTTTATGAAACGCGCACTTCTCTGCCTGCTGCTCGTCGCGGCGCTGCTGCTGGGCGGCTGCGGCGCTATGGCGCCGGGCGATTACGTCAAGGGCATCGGCTATGCGGAAAATGAAGCCAACGAGATCGGAGACGCCAGTCTGAGCTTTTCCGACGGCAGCGGCACCGTTGCCGACGGCCGGAAGCTCATCAAAACCATGACGCTCCACATGGAAACGGAGAATTTCGACGCGCTTGCCGCCGAGGTCAGCCGCTGCGTAGCCGAATACGGCGGTTATGTGGAGCAGTCGGAGGAGCTTTCCGGCACATCCCGCCGTTCCGCCAGCTATACGCTCCGCATCCCCGTGGCGCGTCTGGACGAATTCACCGCGGATGTCACCGCTGCGGGCGTCGTGACCCGGCGAAACAGCACTCAGGAAGACGTCACGCTGGACTATGTGGACATCGAAGCGCACATCACCGCGCTGAACACCGAACGCGACACCCTGCTGCGCCTGCTGGAGCAGGCCGAGAGCATGGAGGACGTCATCACCATTCAGGACCGCATCACGCAGGTGCAGTACGAGCTGGAGAGCTACACCTCCCGCCTGCGCACCTATGACAACCAGATCGACTACGCCACCATCTCCCTCTACATCAGCGAGGTGGAGTATGCGGACGAGATCGAGGCCTCTCCCACCGTCTGGACGCAGATCGGCCGGAACCTGAAAAACGCCTGCCGGGGGCTTGCCAAGTTCTTCCGCGGTCTGTTTATCGTCCTCGTTTCCGCCCTGCCCTATCTGGCGGTCGTCGCGGTCATTTCCCTCCCCATTCTCTATTTCACGGTCTTCCGTCCCGCGAAAAAGCGTAAAAAGGCGCGCAAGGATCAAGAAAAGTAACGCAAAGCCGCAGCCGGTGAAACCGGCTGCGGCTTTTTTATACTTCTCCGATGGCTGTTTCCAGCGCGCGGACGATGTCCGAAAGCGCCAAACTCGGCGCACCGTTTTTCTCCTGCTCCGGCAGATAGGGCACATGGATAAAGCCGACCCGCGTGGACGTGCCGTCAAAGTGATGAAGCAGGCGGTAGAGCAGATCGTTGCACACAAAGCTGCCTGCACTGTAGGAAACTGCGCCCGGCAGTCCCGCCGCCCTGATTGCTTCCGCCATGTTCCGCACCGGGAGGGTCGAAAAAAAGGCCGCCGGGCCGCCCGGAACGACCGGAGCATCCTGCGGCATATGCCCCGCGTTATCGGCGATGGAGGCGTATTGCAGGTTGATCGCCACCATCTCCGGCGTGACGGCGGCGCGTCCGCCCGCCTGCCCGACGCAGACGATCGCCTGAAATTGCTGTTTTTCCGCGCGCGCCAGCACAGCCTGCGCCGCCTCCGCGAACACCGTCGGCACCTGCATCACGGTAAGCTCCGCCTCTCCGATGCGTGCGGGAAGCCGCTGTACCGCCTCCCATGCAGGATTGATGCTTTCCCCGCCAAAGGGGTCAAAGCCGGTCACCAGAATCTGTTTCATCCGTATTCCCTCCTATTGCGGCCATTATACCGCAGAACCCGCCCCCCGCGCAAGCGCAAATTGCAAAGGCTTGACACGCGACATGAATCTGTTATAATACGAAATGAGAGAAAAAATAGAAGGAGGACATAACTCATGGCATTTTGCAGTCATTGCGGCGCGCAGGTAGACGACAGCGCTGCTTTCTGCCCGTCCTGCGGCGCACCGGTCGGAAACGGCCCCAGACCCGCAGAACCCGCATACGATCCGAACGACGTCGCACAGAACCGCGGCATTTCCGTGCTTTCCTATCTGGGGCCGCTGGTTTTCATCCCGCTCTTCGCGCGGAAGAATTCCCCCTATGCCCAGTTCCACGCAAAGCAGGGCGTGACTATGTTCGCGTTCTGGGTCGCGGCGACCATTCTGAATTCCCTGCTCGGCCTGATCCGCGTCACCCGCGTCGGAATCTTCACCGTATACACGGCGGTGCCTTGGTACATTTCGACGCTGCGCTACGGCATCAGCGCCTTTGTTACGGTGCTTGCCATCATCGGCATCGTCAATGCCGCGAAGGGACGGGCGAAGGAGCTGCCCATCATCGGCGGAATCCATATTGTAAAATAAAGCAAACGCCGCCGGGAAGCCCGGCGGCGAATTTTTTGCAATTTTGCAGGCAGCGTGTCCCGCTTGGGACACGCTGCCTCTTTATTCTACAGCTTGCAGTAGGCCTCTGCGGTCTTTGCGGCAAGTCTTGCGTTGTTGTAGACGAGCT
>CAKUMR010000291.1 GCA_934667865.1 uncultured Oscillospiraceae bacterium
AGAGTACGCTGATCATGCTGGTCTCGGCCTTCGCAGGCTACGACTTTACCATGCGCGCCTACCGTGAGGCGGTGCAGGAGCGCTACCGCTTTTTCAGCTTCGGCGATGCAATGTTCATCGAGCGGCGCGAAAAATAATGCTTTCTGTATATTTATCGGAGCCTTCGGCGTTTTGCGCCGGAGGCTCCGTCTTTGTTTCGGGGCGGATGGTTCGCCCATGCCGAACGGAAAAATCGCCGGAATTTCACAGGAAAACAATTTTTTAGGAAATCAGATATTTTTTAAGAAAATATAATACATAAAATTGCACCTCGGCGTCTGTACTGCGCAATATGGAAAAAATGCACAAATTCTTTTGTGATTTAAATCGATTATTTCTACATTCCAAATGTGAAGAAAGTGTCGCCTAATTGTTGAATTTTTATGAACAGAAATGTATAGTAAACGTAAGATTTTTATGGTGCGCTCCGGAAGGGAAACGGGCGGCCAGAACGATCGTCAAATTTACCGGCCAAGCCGGAGAAAGAGAGTGTGGGCATATGAAACACAAGACCCTTATGAAACAGGTCGTTTCTGTGCTGCTGGCCTTTGTCCTTGCGCTCGGACTTGTCCTGCCGTCTTTGGCAGTCGACAGCGCCAGTGTGACGAAAAGCGGCAAAGGACTCACGTTCGAACAGGTGGACAATGACGACTATGACGTCAAGTTGCCGAACAAGAACGAAGTGAAAGCAGAAGAGCAGGATGACGTTCCGCAGTACGAAGACACGGAGATCGTTCGTGTTTCCATCGTGCTGGAAGACCCGTCCACGCTGGAGCAGGGCTTTACAGCGGACGATATTGCAACGCAGAGCCGTAAGGCTGTGAAGTATCGTCAGACGCTGCAAACCGCGCAGGAGAAGATGGAAGGCAAGATCTCCACGCAGGCGCTGGACGGCGAAGCTCTGGATGTTGTCTGGAATCTGACGCTGGCGGCGAACATCATTTCCGCGAACGTCGAGTACGGTCAGATCGAGGAGATCGAGAAGGTCAAGGGCGTTAAGGAAGTTCTGATCGAAACGTGCTACGAGCCGTGCGTGGTCAATCGCGAAGAGGCGGCCGATCCCAATATGTCCACCTCTGACGAGATGATCGGTTCCATCTCCGCATGGGCCTCCGGCTACACCGGCGCGGGCAGAAAGATCGCCATCATCGACACCGGCGCGGATGTCGACCATCCCTCGCTTGACCCGGATGCATTCAGCTATGCGGTCAAGGACAGCGGCGCAACGCTGATGACCGCTGCCGACACGGAGAAGGTTCTCTCCCGCCTGAATGTCAGCAAGCGGATGGAAGGTATCACTGCGGCTCAGCTTTATGTTGACGCAAAGATTCCGTTCGGCTTCAACTACGTTGACAGCACCCTGAATATCGGCCACGACAAGGACGACCAGGGCGACCACGGCTCCCATGTTTCCGGTATTGCGGCGGGCAACCGCTACGTCAAGAACGGCGATGGCACCTATGCCGATGCGCTGGATACCGTCCTCACGCAGGGCGTTGCGCCGGATGCACAGCTACTGGTCATGAAGGTGTTCGGCCTGAGCGGCGGCGCGAACGACAGTGACTATATGGCCGCCATCGAGGACGCAATGGTGCTTGGCGCCGACTCCGCGAACCTCTCTCTTGGCAGCGCTTCCGTAGGCAATTCCCGTGTTGAAGAAGTGTACCGCGGAATTCTGGAAAACGTTGTGAACAGCGGCCTTGTGGTCGTTATGTCCGCAGGCAACTCCGGCAACTGGTTTGAAAACACCTTCCCCGGCGCTGCCTACGCCGATAGCTCCAGTTGGATTACGGCCGGCTCTCCCGGTACCTACACCAACTCTCTGGACGTTGCGTCCGTGGACAACATCGGCGTGACCGGCGCTTATATCGAGGTTGCCGGGAACAAGATGTGCTACAATGAAAAAACAGACGCTCCCATTCAGCCCATGACCACGCTTGCAGGCGAACAGCGCTTTGTGTACATCGACTCGATCGGTACCGCTGAGGAGTTTGCCGCTGTTGCGGATGAAGTGAAGGGTGCGATCGCACTTTGCAACCGCGGCTCTCTCAACTTCGTAGTGAAGGGCAACAATGCCATTGCTGCCGGTGCAATCGGCGTCATCATCGTGAATAACGAGCCGGGGACGATCAACATCTCCGCAGATGGCTATAATTCTACTGCGCCGTATGTTTCTCTGTTGGAGGCCGACGGCATGACCATCAAGGCCAATTCCGAGAAAAAGGAAGCCGAAGGCTTTACCTACTATGTCGGAAGCATGACTGTCAGTCAGGATGTGTCAGCGGTCAAGTATTCTCCCGACTACTACACCATGAGCGACTTCTCCTCCTGGGGCATTCCCGGCTCTCTGGAGATGAAGCCCGAGATCGCAGCGCCCGGCGGCAGCATCTATTCTCTGAAGAATGGCGGCGGCTACCAGAATATGTCCGGCACCTCCATGGCGGCGCCGCAGGTTTCCGGCATGGTCGCAG
>CAKUMR010000292.1 GCA_934667865.1 uncultured Oscillospiraceae bacterium
GGGTGCGGTAGTTGATGGTTTCCGGCTTCTTGACCTCGCCGTAGGACCAATCGCGAATCATTTCCGGCGAAGCAATACCGATTTTGATCGCACTGAATGTCTTATTGCTCATCGTATTACTCCTCCTTACTGTTCTTCCTCGTCGGTATCGGCATCGAAGACAAATCCATCGTCTTCCTCGTCGCTATCGGCGTCGTCATCGGCCATGCCGATGATCTTCTCCAGCGCGCTGACGTCGCTGACGTCGCTGTCGGTGCTGTCTGGGTCTATGCCGTAACCGGAGCTGAGAACCTCGTCCTCGTCGGTCACGTAGTTCTGACCTCCTGCGCTGTAGACGACATCATCGTCGTCATCGTCGCGCAGCTCGATCTCCTCGCCCTGATCGTCCAGCACGCGAACGTCCAGACACAGAGACTGAAGCTCCTTGACCAGAACCTTGAAGGACTCCGGCACGCCGGGCTTCGGGACATTGTGGCCCTTGACAATGGCCTCGTAGGTCTTGACACGGCCGGTCACGTCGTCGGACTTGACCGTCAGAATCTCCTGAAGGGTATATGCCGCGCCGTAGGCTTCAAGAGCCCAGACCTCCATTTCGCCGAAGCGCTGACCGCCGAACTGCGCCTTGCCGCCCAGAGGCTGCTGGGTCACAAGGCTGTACGGACCGGTGGAGCGGGCGTGGATCTTATCGTCAACCAGATGGTGCAGCTTGAGGAAGTAGGGATAGCCGACCGTGACAAGGTTATCAAACGGTTCGCCGGTACGGCCGTCGTACAAAACGGTCTTGCCGTCCTCACGCAGCCCGGCCTTTTGCAGGGTCTCGCGAATGTCCTTCTCGTTCGCGCCGTCGAAGATCGGGGTCGCGACCTTCCAGCCCAGTGCATGGGCCGCATAGCCGAGGTGGACTTCCAGAACCTGACCGATGTTCATACGGGAAGGAACGCCCAGAGGATTCAGCACGATGTCCAGCGGCGTGCCATCCGGCAGGAAGGGCATATCCTCCTCCGGCAGGATGCGGGAAACGACGCCCTTGTTGCCGTGGCGGCCCGCCATCTTATCGCCGACGGAGATCTTACGCTTCTGCGCAATATAAACGCGAACGACCTTGTTGACACCGGGCGCCAGCTCGTCGCCGTTCTTACGGGTAAAGACCTTGACGTCAACAATGATGCCTGCCTCGCCGTGCGGCACCTTCAGGGAGGTGTCGCGCACCTCGCGCGCCTTCTCACCGAAGATCGCGCGGAGCAGGCGCTCCTCGGCGGTCAGTTCGGTTTCGCCCTTGGGCGTGACCTTGCCGACCAGATAATCGCCGGACTTGACCTCCGCGCCGATGCGGATGACGCCGTCATCGTCGAGATCCTTGAGGGTATCCTCGCCGACGTTCGGGATGTCGCGGGTGATCTCTTCCGGTCCGAGCTTGGTGTCGCGGGCTTCGGTTTCGTACTCCTCGATGTGGATGGAGGTGAACACATCCTCGCGGACCAGACGCTCGTTGAGCAGGATGGCGTCCTCGTAGTTGTAGCCTTCCCAAGTCACGAAGCCGATCAGCACGTTCTTGCCCAGTGCGATCTCGCCCTGAGAGCAGGCGGGGCCGTCTGCGATGATCTGCTCCTGCGTTACGCGCTCGCCGACCTCAATGATCGGGCGCTGGTTGATGCAGGTACCCTGGTTGGAGCGGGCAAACTTCGTCAGGAAGTAGTCCTTCACTTCGCCGTTATCGTAGCGGACGGTGATGAGATCCGCGGAAACGCGGGTCACGATGCCGTCGCCCTCGGCCTTGATGCAGACCTCAGAGTCCACGGCGCACTTCTGCTCGATGCCGGTGGCAACGATCGGCGCCTCCGTGACCATCAGAGGCACGGCCTGACGCTGCATATTTGCACCCATCAGCGCACGGTTTGCGTCATCGTTCTGGAGGAAGGGAATGAACGCCGTTGCAATGGAGGTCATCATCTTCGGGGAAACGTCCACGTAGTCGATCGTTTCGCAGTCGACGGACAGGATCTCATTGCGGTGACGGCAGGTAATGCGGCTGTTGATGAGGAAGCCGTTTTCATCCTTCGGCTCTGCGGCCTGCGCGATGTAGTAGTCATCCTCCACGTCAGCGGACATATAGTCCACCTGATCGGTCACGCGGGAGCCGACATACTTGCCGGTTTCGTGATCGTAAATTTTCTCGACCTTGCGGAAGGGCGCCTCCACGAAGCCGTATTCATTGATCTGGGCATAGCTGGCCAGATAGTTGATCAGGCCGATGTTCGGGCCTTCAGGCGTTTCGATCGGGCACATACGACCGTAGTGGCTGTAGTGAACGTCACGGACGTCGAAGGAGGCTCTCTCACGGCTCAGGCCGCCGGGGCCGAGGGCCGACAGACGGCGCTTGTGCGTCAGCTCTGCCAGAGGGTTGTTCTGGTCCATGAACTGCGACAGCGGAGAGGAACCGAAGAATTCCTTGATGACCGCAGTCACAGGA
>CAKUMR010000293.1 GCA_934667865.1 uncultured Oscillospiraceae bacterium
GACGAAATGCGCGTCACGGTCATTGCTACCGGCTTTGACGAGAACAAGTCCGACAACAAGGGCATCTACACCTCTGCCAACCCCGCAAAGGCGAAGCCCCAGAACACCACGGCTGTGCCGGTGGACGCTTCTGCCAATATCGACGACATCGACGAGATCTTCAAGATTTTCAACAAGTAATCTGAACCGGATAAAAGCAGAGCGCAGCTGCGCTCTGCTTTTTTCACCTTTACTTTCCTGATTTCCTGTGATAGAATACAGGACGAAGATTGGAGGATTCTGCCATGAACAACAGAAACAGAAATTCCGACCCCAATAACGAACTGTATCAGGCGCTGCTTACCCTGAAAACGCCGGAGGAGTGCTATCAGTTTTTCCTCGATATTTGCACGCAGGCGGAGATGAAGGCGATGGAACAGCGCTTTGATGTTGCCAAAATGCTCCGCTCGGGAAGCATTTACCACGATATTCTGGAAGAGACCAGTGCCAGCTCCGCGACCATCAGCCGTGTCAACCGCAGCCTGCTGAACGGCTCCGGCGGCTACGAGATGGTGTTCAAGCGCCTGGAGGAGAAGGAACAGTGAATGCCTATGAGTCGCTTGCGGGAGCCTACGACGGCCTGACGCGCGACATTCCCTATGAGAAGGTTCTGGATTTTATAGAGGCGGTATTGCAGAAGGACGGGAAAACGCCGGAAACGGTGCTGGACCTTGCCTGCGGTACCGGCTCTATGTCTGTGCTTCTGGCAAAGCGCGGCTACCATGTGCTGGCGTCGGACATTTCCGAGGAAATGCTCACCGTTGCGGCGGAAAAGGCGATGGAGCTGGAGGAGAATCCGCCCTTCTTTATTCACCAGTCCATGCAGCGCCTGCGCCTGCCGCAGCCGGTGGAGCTGGTCGTCTGCCTGCTGGACAGCCTGAATTATCTCGATGAGCCTGCGGACTGCCCGGAGGCCTTCCGGCGCGTCTGGCAGGCGCTCTCGCCCGGCGGCGTGTTCCTCTTTGACATCAACACCCCGTATAAGCTGAAAGGTCTGGACGGACAGGTGTTCCTCGACGAAACGGAGGACAGCTACTGCGTGTGGCGCGCGGAGTTTGATGCGGCGGAAAACCGCTGCTATTACGGCATCGACCTGTTTCGCCGTCAGGGGGCGCTTTGGACGCGGAGCTTCGAGCAGCACTGCGAATATGCTTACGAGCCGCAGACGCTCGAAAAATGGCTCACAGAGGCAGGCTTTGCCCGTGTTGTGCAGTACAGTGACTGCGCCCTCCGTGCGCCGCAGGCGGCGGAGCAGCGCATCTATTTTGCGGCATATAAGGAGTAAGAAATGGATTATATCGTTCGTGCAATGACAAAAGACGGCTTTGTGAAGGCCGCAGCGATTTGCTCCACGGGCATCGTGGAGCGCGCGCGGGGAATTCACAAGACGACCCCGACGGCGACGGCAGCTTTGGGCCGCGTTCTGACGGCCGCCTCCCTGATGGGAAATATGCAGAAGGTCGAAAACGGTGCGCTGACGCTCCAGATCAAGGGCGGCGGGCCGCTGGGGACGATTTTCGCGACGTCCGACGCGGCGGGCAATGTCCGCGGCTATGTGCAGAATCCGGGAATTTCTCTGCTGGAAAAATACTCCGGCAAGCTCGATGTGGGCGCTGCGGTCGGTACGAACGGGATGCTCACCGTCATCCGTGACCTACAGATGAAGGAGCCGTATATCGGCAGCATCAAGCTGGTTTCCGGCGAGATCGCGGAGGACGTGACGGCCTATTTTGCGCAGAGCGAGCAGATCCCGACGGCCTGCGCGCTGGGCGTCCTGGTCGGCGAGGATCAGAAGGTGCGCGCCGCGGGCGGCTATATCCTTCAGCTTCTGCCTGGCGCGCCGGACGACATCATCGACCGGCTGGAAAAGGGCGTGCAGGAGGCCGGCCCGGTCACGCCCATGCTTGACGGCGGCATGACGCCGGAGGAGATCCTCAAAAAGGTCATGCCGGGCTGCGAGCTGGAATTTTTTGAAGAGGAGCCGGTGGAATACCGGTGCTACTGCTCGCGTGAGCGCGTGACCTCCACGCTGATCGCCATCGGAAAGAAGGATTTGCAGGAGATCGTGGACGAGGGCAAGCCCATTCACATCGAATGCCAGTTCTGCGACGCGGTGTATGAGTTTACGCCGGAGCAGATCAAAACCCTGCTGGAAAGCCTCTGAAAGAAAAAAATGAAAAATTTTGAAATAGTGCTTGACAAAATAGGGGAGTGTGTGTATAATAACAACCGTCGCTGATGCAGTACAGCAACGGCGGCGGTTGAGGGAGCATAGCTCAGCTGGGAGAGCACATGCCTTACAAGCATGGGGTCACAGGTTCGAGCCCTGTTGTTCCCACCACTATCTGGCCCGGTGGTGCAGTCGGTTAGCACGCCAGCCTGTCACGCTGGAGGTCGACGGTTCGAGTCCGTTCCGGGT
>CAKUMR010000294.1 GCA_934667865.1 uncultured Oscillospiraceae bacterium
GCATACGCATGCTTCAGCCGGAACGCGGCTTCCGTCTCGGGACGGACTCGGTGCTGCTGGCGGAATTTCTTACGCTGCCGCCAAAGGCGCGTGTTGCCGATCTCGGTGCAGGCTGCGGAACGCTGGGTCTGCTTCTGTCCGCAAGAAGCGGTGACTGCCATGTTACCGGCGTCGAGCTGCGCGAGGACGCATGCCGTCTGGCGCAGGAAAATCTCCGTCTGAACGCGCTTGAAGCACGTCTTTGCGTGCAGCAGGGCGACGTGCGCAGGATCGCCGCGCTTTTCCCCGCAGGGAGCTTCGACTGCGTCATCTCCAACCCACCGTATTTTCCGGTTGGAAGCGGAAAGTGCAGTCAATCCGCTGCCGTTGAGCGCACGGAGCTATGCCTGTCGCTCGAGGAGCTTTGCGCGGCTGCTGCGTGGCTGCTGCCGAGCGGCGGGCGCTTTGCACTGGTACACCGGCCGGAGCGCCTTTGCGACATTATCTGCGCACTGCGTGCAAACGGCATGGAGCCGAAGCGCCTGCGCTTCGTGCGGCACACCGCCGCTTCGCCCGTGTGCCTTGTTCTGATCGAAGCACGCCGCGGCGGCAGGCCCGGTCTTTCCTACGAGCCGGATTTCATCGAATTTCACCCCGACGGCACGGAGACCGAGGTCTACCGCGCCGCATATCACAGAAAAGGAGCCGGAGCATGAGCGGCACTCTCTATCTCGTTCCCACCCCCATCGGCAACCTGTCGGATATCTCCGATCGCTGCCGTGAAACGCTGGCAAATGCGGATTTCATCGCCGCCGAGGACACGCGCGTTTCTCTGCGCTTACTAAATCATCTGGACATCAAAAAGCCGCTTGTCAGCTACTACGAGCACAACAAGCAGACCTCCGGGCCGCGCATCGTCGAGCGGCTTCTGGGTGGTGAGAGCTGTGCCATTGTCACGGACGCAGGTTCGCCCGCCATTTCCGATCCCGGCGAGGATTTAGTGCGGCTGTGTGCCGAGGCTGGCGTGACCGTTACTGCCATCCCCGGGCCATGCGCCGCCGTGACTGCGCTGAGCATCTCCGGCCTTCCGACCGGGCGCTTCACTTTCGAGGGATTTCTCTCCACAAACAAAAAAAGCCGCTTCGCGCATTTGGATTCTCTGCGCACCGAGCAGCGGACGATGATTTTTTATGAAGCGCCGCACAAGCTGACCGCAACGCTTACAGATCTGGCACAGGTCTTTGGAGAGACGCGCCGCATCAGCCTCTGCCGTGAGCTGACAAAGCTGCACGAGGAAGTACTGCGGATGACGATGGGCGAGGCGGTGCAGTATTACCGCACGACGGAGCCGCGCGGTGAGTACGTCCTTGTCGTTGAAGGCGCACAGGAAACGCCGCAGGCCGCCGCCACACAGGACGATGCCGTCGCGCGTGCACAGGCACTGATCGCACAAGGGTACAGCAAAAAGGACGCTGTCCGTCAGGCAGCAGCCGAAACGGGTTTCCCACGAAACGCGCTCTATGATGCAATTCTTAAAAATGGGTGAGGCATTAGTCAAAGCCCCATAAGGATGTTTTGAGACAGGGATACGGTGCAACCCTACAATCGGGGTTGCACCGTTTTCTCTTTTTCAGGCGGTAAGCCTGTATTCCTGCGGGTTTGCTTTGATTTTAGCCATAAGGCTTTTGATTTCGTCCTCTGTGGGAATGTCAATCAGTCCGATTGCCGTGAAGTAGATGTCTACCTTCACATAGCAATGACCGCTTGATTTGTCGTTGTTATGAACCTCAATCCTGCGGATCAGAGAGTTCACAAGGGTTGGTGTCAATTCTTCAAAGGATGTACTGCTTCGCAGAACCTTCAATAAGGTTTTCAAGTCAAGGCTCGTCTGTTCAATGCAGGCGAGTTTCTTTTCGTCCTCTGCCACCTTATTGATAAGGGTGCGCTGCTCGTTTTCGTAATTGACCGACATTCTTGCATAGCGTTCGGCAGAGATGTTACCGAGGACTTGATCTTCATAAATGCGCTCTATCAGTTTGTCAAGGTCTTGAATACGCCGTTTCCCGCTTTCAATGGCAGTTTTAAGTTTAGAGATTTCTGCCCGTTTAGATACAATGACCTTTTGTGCCATTAGATAAAGCACATACTTCTCCTCTGTCACCTGACTGACGGTATTGCGCATCAGCAGATAACGGGACGGGGCGGCGGCAATGGTCAGAGTAAGCACAGGAAAGATCAGGTGACGCATCCGATCCAACAGATATGCGGCAGTTCCGGGGGCAACGCCAGCGCTGTTCAACCCGGTATAGGGAAACCACCGCTGCCGGAAGCAGAACAGGATCATCAGCACCAATGCGATCAGGAACGTAGGCATAGTATTGATCACGATTTGAAATGTCGTTGACAGTTTATCTAAGACGCTGCCCTTTTTGTAGCCGCA
>CAKUMR010000295.1 GCA_934667865.1 uncultured Oscillospiraceae bacterium
CCTCGGAAACGATCACGACCACCGCATCGGACACCTCGCTCATGCCGATGCCCGCGCGGTGACGGGTGCCGAGATCGCTGCTGATGTTGCGGTTCTCCGTCAGGGGAAGCACGCAGCCGGCCGCGGCGATGCGCTCGTTGCGGATGATGACCGCGCCGTCGTGCAGGGAAGCCTTGGTAAAGAAGATGTTGCGCAGCAGCTCCGAGGACACGCGCGCATCGACCACCGTGCCGGTTTTCTGGTAATCCTCCAGCGAGCTGGTGCGCTCGAACACGATCAGCACACCCGTGCGCTCCCGCGACATGATCTCGCAGGCCTTGACCGTTTCGCTGATGACGTAATCGATATTCCGCTGCTCCTGCTTTGTCGAGAGGATCTCGCGGAAGGACTTGCTGCCGAGCTTTTCCAGCATCCGGCGCAGCTCCGGCTGGAACATGATGACCAGCGCCAGCAGGCCGATCTCCAGAATTTTATCCAAAAGGTAGTTCATCAGGTACATATGCAGTACGCTGGTGAGGGCCGTCAGCAGCAGGATGATCACAATGCTTTTGGCAATCCGCGCCGAGCTGGTCGTCTGGAGCATCAGAATGATCTTGTAGATCACAAAGGCCACGACCAGAATGTCCACGATATCCATGATCTGGATGGTCGGCACCAGTGCGGCAAACTCCTTAAAGAAATTGATAATAGCTTCCATAACAAAACTCCGCTCATTGCGTTTGGCGCTCTTTCCGCCGTCCGGCGATAGAACCCCTACTTTATCTTTTAGATTATATCCGATTTTTGCCGCAATAGCAAGTAGGAATCCGCGGATTTTCCCCGGCGCCGGAAAATACTTTCCCGCAGAGCGCGGCAAAGCGGGCGATCTCCGCCTCCGTATTGAAGGCGGAAAAGCTCAGGCGGACCGTCCCGGTGGCAAAGGTTCCCGCGCTCTCGTGCGCCACAGGCGCGCAGTGCAGCCCCGCACGAACGGCAATCCCCCGCTGCCCCAGCAGCTGCGCGGCCTCCTCGCAATCCATTGTTTCCGGAACGAAGGAAATCACACCCGCCTGCGGCACGCCAAAGAAGGCACGAATCCCCCGCATCGGCTCCAGAACGCCATACATCCGGCGCAGCAGCCGCTGCTCGTGGGCAAAAATTGCCTCCGGCGTCCGGCGCAGGACAAAGCGCAGCCCCTCCGCCAGCCCGGCGATCCCGCAGACGTTATGCGTCCCGGCCTCCAGACGGTCAGGCAGAAAGTCCGGCATTTCGCGGTCGGCGGAATTGCTGCCCGTGCCGCCCTGCATCAGCGGCTGACCCCCGTTTCTGCACAGGAGCAGTCCCGTCCCCTGCGGGCCGTAAAGGCCCTTGTGGCCGGGCATGGCAATAAAATCCGCCCCGCTGTTTTTCAGGGAAAGCGGCAGTGCGCCCGCCGCCTGCGAGGCATCGAGGATCAGTGGGATGCCCCGCCGACGGCAGAGTACGGCGATCTCGTCATAGGGCAGAATGTAGCCGAACACGTTGGACACGCAGGTACAGACCACTGCCTGCACCTCCGGCGTGATCAGGCGGTCAAATTGTGCAAGCGTGTCCGATGGGTCAAACAGTCTGCGCCCGGCAAGCTCCGTCTGTGCGCCCAGCGCGTACAGGGGGCGCAGCACGGCATTGTGCTCAAAGCCGGAAACAACGACGTGCCCGCCCGGCGGAACCAACGAGCGAATGGCAACGTTCAGGCCGTGCGTCGCGTTCATCGTGAAGATCACCTGCTCCGGCTCGGCGTCAAACAGCCGGCCCGCCAGCTCCCGGCACCCATAGACCGTCTCGGCCGCCGCCATTGCCGCAGGATGTCCGCCCCGCCCCACGCTGCTGAGGCTCCCCATCGCCACGGCCGTCCGGCGCGCGACCTCCGGCGGCTTTTGCAGCGTCGTCGCCGCGCTGTCAAAGTAGATCACGCCCGGACCTCCTCCCAGCTTCCGTCAGGCAGGCGGGTGTAAATTCTCTGAAACGCCGTTCCCTCCTGCGACAGGATCTGCCGCGCAGCGCGGTACTGTGCAGCGCGTACCCGCAGGCTGTAGCCGCAGCCCTGCTTCTGGAGATTTCGCGGCGTCCTGACCATCACGGCGGAAATGCCCGCCTTTTCCAGCCGTTTCGCCCCGTTCTGCGCCGCCGTGACCGAACGAAAGGTAAAAAAATAATCATACATAGAAGCTCCCTCCCACTTCATCGTATGATTTCCGCCCGATTTTGACACAAACCAGCCGACAATTTATGTCGGCGGGTTTGTGTCTTTCAAAATTGCAAAACGGACTTGAATACAGTTTTGCAATTTTGGCCGCTGCGGCGGGTGATTGAACGCGAAAGGAAACCCATCTCCGCGCTAAGTGCCGCCGCTTTGCGGCGGTTGCGCTCCGAAACGCCTCGCTG
>CAKUMR010000296.1 GCA_934667865.1 uncultured Oscillospiraceae bacterium
CCCCCTCCAGGTCGCTGAGCCGGTGGTTGACGACCTTGATCCGCTCCTCCAGCAGGGGAATTTTTTCGCCGAAGCCGTTGTGGCGGTCCACCTTCTTCTCCAGCTGGGCAATGCGGTAGTTCGTCAGCCGCGCAGAGGTCAGAACACCGCAGGCCGATCCCAGCAGCGTGCCTGCCAGCGACAGCAGCGCGACCCAAATTTCGCTGTTCATTTCTTCACCTCCCCGGCGGTTTTCACCCAAAGCGGCAGTTTTTCCCGAAATTACCCCGTTTTGGATAATTCGGTTGAAAAAAAGCCGAAAATATGGTATAAAGACATCGTTAGGTTTCTCTGCTGAGGGGGTGACGGGATGAAGCAGCAGGTCACAAGACGGTTTATTCAGGAAGCGCTGCATACGCTCCTGCTGGAAAAGCCCATGGATAAAATCACGGTGCGGGACATCGTGGAAGAGTGCGGCCTGACGCGCAATACCTTTTATTATCACTATGATGATATTTTCGATCTGTTCGAGGATTTCCTGAAAACGCAGCTTTCCAAGGCACTGCACATCTCCCCGGTGGAAATGACGCCGGAGGAGGTTCTGCTGAGCTCTCTCGGCTTCCTTCTGAAAAAGCCTCAGGTCGCGCGGCATATTTTCTCCTCGAAGAATCACGAGGTCATGCTGCAATACTTCGAGCGCGTCGCGGAGCTCCTGCTGGAGCGCCACCTCACGCTGGAGGGGCTCACCTGCACCCCGGAGGACCGGGAGCTGATCCTTGCCGTTTGCAGCCACGCCATTTACGGAATGTTCGGCCAGTGGCTCCTGCTGCGCAAGGACGCCATGCTGGAGGCCGACCTGCGCCGGATCACGGTGCTGTTTGAAAGCGTTATCCATAACGCGCTGGCTGCCGGTGCGGCGCATCCGCGCACGCCGGAAGAGCAGACACTATGAAGGCGCTGCTGATCAATGCCAGCCCTCGCGGCGCGGGCAGCAATACCCTGCTGCTTGCGCAGGCGTTTCTGCGCGGGCTTGCCTGTGAAACCGAAACCGTCACGCTCGCCGAGTGTACCATCACGCCCTGCACTGGCTGCATGACCTGCTGGAAGCGCGGCGACGGCAAATGCGTTTTCTCCGACTCCATGACGGAGCTTTTAGAGAAGGTCATGGCGGCCGATGTCATCGTCGAGAGCTTCCCTCTTTACTACTTTGGGATGCCCACGCTGCTCAAGGCCTTCACCGACCGCACCTTCTGCCTGATGCAGCCCTATCACGGTCAGACCGACACCGGCTGCGCCTTCCAGACACCCCGCGACGCTCATCTGCGGGAGAAGAAGCTGGTGCTCATCTCCACTTGCGGCTACGCCTCTGCGGAGGGGATGTACGAGGCGCTTCTGAAGCAATACGACCTGCTGTGCCACGGCAGGAATTACACGCCCATTTTTTGTCCCGAGGGAGAGCTGATGCAGGTTGAGCAGCTTGCCATTCCGCGCAGGCGCCTGCTTTCCCGGCTGGAAGATGCCGGGTGGGAATACGCCCGCGCGCTCACGCTCCCGGAGCAGACGCTCCGCCTGCTGCAAACGCCCCTCGTCGATCCGCGCGTTTACCAGATCATCGCAGACGCCCACTGGTCGGGCGCGAAAGGAGAACCCTGTGAAGAAAAACAGTAATATTGTCAGAAGTGCGAGGATCACCAACGTGATCTCCGCCTGCATCATGGTGCTGTCCGGCGTGGCGCTGGTGCTCTTCCCGGAGATGAATGAGCTGATCCGTGCGCAGCGCGTTATCCTGAGCATCCTGTTCGCGCTGATCGGTGCCGCCAAGCTTCTGGGCTATTTCAGCAACGACCTGTACCGTCTGGCCTTCCAGTTTGACTTTGCCATCGGCATTTTCTGCGAGATCATGGCGCTGCTGATCATTCTCGCCCCCGCGCGCGTCGTGCCGATGATCCCGACGCTGCTTGCCGTGTATGTCGTGCTGGATTCTCTGCTGAAAATTCAGATCTCCACCGATGCCCGCGGCTTCGGGATGTCCTGCTGGGTCGGGATGATCGTTTCCAGCGTGTTCCTCTTCGTCGCAAGTATTCTGGCCGTCGCCTCGATCTACTGGCAGTGGATGCCGGAGACCCGCGCCGTCGGCATTGCGCTGGCGATCGACGGTCTGGAAAACGTCTGGATCACGGCCTACACCGTCCGCGTCCGCGCGCGGAAAAAGCACCTTTCCGAACATTTTGGTTTGAACGAGGATGAAAATGAAGATTCTGATTGATGTTTTCGGCAGCGACCATCCGGAGGAGCTGATCGCCGGCTGCGCCCGCTGCTCACTGGAAGTCCCGGAGGCGACGCTCGTCCTGCCGGGCCGGGAGGAAGTCCTCCGTCCCGCACTGGAGGCCCTGCCCCATGACCCCGCGCGCATTGAGC
>CAKUMR010000297.1 GCA_934667865.1 uncultured Oscillospiraceae bacterium
CCGTGCGGATGTCCGAGCGGTATTCGTCATAGCCCCAGATCAGGTCGAGCAGGTTTTCTCTGGAATAGACGCGGTTCGGATTGCGCATCAGAAGCTCCACCAGATCAAATTCTCTGGCCGTCAGCTCCGCCGGACGGCCGTTTTTGTAGACGTTGCGCTCCTGCGTGTCCACGGTCAGCTCTCCGGCCGTGATGCGGTTTTTCTTGGTATCCAGCGCGCCGCTGCGCCGCAGCAGCGCCTTGATGCGCGCCTTGAGCTCCAGAATGTTGAACGGTTTGGTCAGATAATCATCCGCGCCATGCTCAAAGCCCATCAGCTTGTCCATGTCCAGCGTGCGCGCAGTAAGCATGATGACAGGCACGTCGGAAAACTCACGGATGCGGCGGCAGGCCTCCATGCCGTCGATCTCCGGCATCATGACGTCCAGAACGATCAGCCGGACCTCCGGGTCGTGCGCCAGCTCGATGGCCTCCCGGCCGTTGCTGCCCGTGACCACCTGATAGCCCTCATTTTGCAGATTAAAGCGGATTCCCTTGACGAGCAGCTCCTCGTCGTCCACAACTAAAATTTTCATCTTGTTACCCCACTGTGATATATTCGCGGATGGCGTCGAGCCGCTTCTCGCCGATCCCGGAAACATTGCATAGCTCCTCGACGGTCGAAAAACTGCCGTTTTTCTCGCGGTAATCGACGATCCGCTGCGCCAGCTTTTCCCCGATGCCGGGAAGCGTCGCCAGCTCCTCCGCGGTCGCGGTGTTGATGTTCAGCCGTCCCGCAATGTACGCCGCCGATGTGCTCTCCGGCGGCTCCGTCTGCGGCGCTTCCTCGGCGGAAGAAGCGGTGGATTCGTCCGACGGCTGCACGGCCGCAAGATCGGTGGTGATCGTCACCGTGTCCGGCTCGTGCCGCCTGCCCAGAAACAGGCCGAGGCAGAAGCCGAGAAACGCGACGGTCACAAGCAGCAGCGCCAGTTCAATTTTTCTCTGTTTCATCCGTTTTCCTCTCCCGCCGCGTTGACATAAAGCGGAAATTTGATATAATAGAAAAAACGCAGATTGTTATTTTATTATAGCACAGATTTACCGGCGGCGGCAATGCTTTTCCCGCCGCATTTGGAGGAACATATGAAAAAAACACGTATTTTGTCCCTTGCGCTCCTGCTGACGCTTCTGCTGCAATGCCTGCTGCTTCCGGCCTTTGCCGAGCCGGAGAGCATTGCAGGAGAGCTGTCCGACCCAAGCTCGGAAGGCACCTCCCTCCCGGAGGAGTCGACACAGGACACGCAGGCGCCCACGGAGGACACGATAGACGCGCCCTCGCCGCTTCTGGATTACGCGCTCGATACCGATTTTTATGTCCGCGCAAAGGCTGCTGCGCTCGTCGACCTCGACGCAGGCGCGCTGCTGTTCGGAATGAACATCGACGAGCAGGTCTATCCCGCCAGCCTGACAAAGATCATGACCTGCATGATCGCGCTGGAGCGCGGCAACCCGGATGATATTCTGACCGTTTCTTCGACCGCGCTTCAGGATCTTGCCATCGGCGGCAGCACCGCAAACCTGAAAGCCGGCGAACAGCTCAGCCTGCGGGAGCTTCTTTACTGCGTGATGGTCTCCTCGGCAAACGAAGCCTGCAACGTCGTTGCGGAGTATATCTCCGGCAGTATCCCCGCCTTTGTCACTCTGATGAACGACTACGCCGCAAAGCTGGGCATGAGCTCCACGCACTATGTCAACACCCACGGCCTGCACGAAGAAGGCCACTACACCACCGTGCGTGACCTCAGCACACTGGCACGCTGGGCATGGGCGCACGACGACTTCCGTGAATATGCCACGACGACCGTACACACCGTTCCGGCGACAAATCTCTCTGAGGAGCGCGAGCTGCACACCACCAACTACCTCACCAGCGGCCTGACCGTCGGCAAATACTACTATGACAAGGCCTCCGGCATGAAAACCGGCTTTACCTCCAAGGCCGGCGGCTGCCTGATCGCGACCGCACACGACGGCGACGTGAACCTTCTGAGCATCGTCTGCGGCTGCGACAAGGTGCAGAATGACGACGGCACGGAAACGGATGAGCGCTTCACGGAGTCCAAGGACCTGTTAGAATTCGGCTTTTCCAATTTTTCCTACGTTCAGGTACTCTCCAACACGACCATGGCCGGTATGCCGGACGTTCTCTACGCCGAAGGGCGCGGCAATGTAGTCGTCCGCGCCAAGGACAATATCAGCGTTCTGCTGCCGGACGACTGCCAGCTTTCCGAGATCGAAATGCAGGTCAAGTACCTCACGGAGGGCCAGCTGGAAGCTCCGCTGGATGCCGGGCAGGTCGTCGGCACGGTAACGGCCGTCTACCACGGAAACCCCATCGCCTCGAGCGATCTGGTC
>CAKUMR010000298.1 GCA_934667865.1 uncultured Oscillospiraceae bacterium
GGCCGATATGAATCAATAATATTCAGCAGAATGCACAAATTTTTGGCACCCTCTTGATTTTTACAATCAAGTATGCAACAATAGGATAGCGGTATATCCGCGAAAACAATTTGGAGGTTAAGAAAATGAAAAAAATCTTAGCACTTCTGCTGGCTCTCGCCATGATCGCTTGCCTGTTCGCGGGCTGCGCTGGCGACCCCAAACCCAGCGAAGACACCAAGGCTCCCGATTCCAGCACTGACGAGTCCAAGAGCGAAAAACCCAGCTCCGAAGAACCCGCTCCTTCGGAAGACGTTACCAATCCTGACGACATCCCCGACACCATGGACTCCGCAGACGGCAAGTATGAAGTTGCTTTCATCACCGACGTCGGCCAGCTGAAGGATAAGTCCTTCAACCAGGGCACTTTCGACGGCGTGAAGCTGTTTGCTGCTGCTCAGGGCAAGTCTTACAAGTACTATCAGCCCGCTAACGGCTCCGACGCTACCGATGACGACCGCTTCGACGCCATGAAGGGCGCGGTTGAAGGCGGCGCGAAGGTCGTTGTTGCTGCCGGCTTCATGCAGGGCGCTGCGCTGACCAAGGCTGCAACTGCTTACCCCGACGTTAAGTTCGTCTTTATCGATGGTTGGCCCCTGGTCAACGAGAACAATGAGGTTCTGACCAACGTTGCCGGTGTTTCCTTCCAGGAAGAGCAGTGCGGCTACCTTGCCGGCTATGCAGCCGTTAAGGAAGGCTACACCAAGCTCGGCTTCACCGGCGGCGGCGGCGGCACGAATGAGGCTTGCTGCCGTTATGGCTACGGCTATGTGCAGGGCGCAAACGCCGCTGCTGCCGAAAAGGGCGTCAAGGTCGAAATGAAGTACACCTGGCTCTACGGTGCAAACTTCGCCCCGTCTGCGGAACTGCAGACCCTGTGCGCCGGCTGGTACGAGGCCGGTACTGAGGTCATCTTCTCCTGCGGCGGCTCCATCTTCGACTCCGTTACTGCTGCTGCCGACGCTTATGACGGCGCTGTCATCGGTGTTGACGTTGACCAGTCCTTCTCTTCCACCACGGTTATCACCTCTGCACTGAAGGGCATTGGTGAAGCTGCTCAGCTCGCTCTTGGGGCTGCTTACGGCATCAACGGTGACTGGAGCACTTGGGGCGGCAAGCAGACCGTTCTGGGCGCTGCGCAGGGTTCTGTCGGCCTGCCCACCGCTACCTGGTCCCTCAAGAACTGGTCTGTTGAAGAGTACGAGGCTCTGCTGGCTGACATCGTCTCCGGCAAGGTTGCAATCGACAACGACTTCAAGAACCTCGGTACCAACACTCCGGAGGTCAATCTGACCATCGTCGAGTAATTCAACGCTACTTAATAACGCTACTTAATTAAGAAAGCTGTGGCACACTTCGTAAGGAGTGTGCCACGGTTTTAGAGTGTCAAAGGACCTATCCGGCCGAACCTTTCGGCTGGATAGGTTTTTCGACACGCTGCCTTTCCTTCTTTAGAAAGCGCATCTTTTCTGCCCGCCTCCTTTTTTGTATACCGCTGGGAAGGGAGTATGTATTCTGGGGGGAAGCTTTTGACCATTTTTTGTGAAAAGTGCTGGTTTTCCTCCGTTGTAAAATAATTCTCTTGCATTTTCTGACGGAAGCCTTATAATAAGATTGTATATTCGTCGGCTTGTTTCCGCAGGTCGGCAGGAAGGTAGGTGCGTCATGGACAACACACAAGATTATGTCATTGAAATGCTCCATATCACCAAGGAATTTCCCGGGATCAAGGCAAACGATGACATTACGCTCCAGCTTCGCCACGGCGAGATTCATGCGCTGCTCGGCGAAAACGGTGCCGGTAAGTCCACACTGATGTCCGTTCTGTTCGGCCTGTATCAGCCGGAGCAGGGTGTGATCAAAAAGAACGGCGAGGTCGTTCAAATCCGCAACCCAAACGATGCAACCGCGCTGCATATCGGCATGGTTCACCAGCATTTTAAGTTGATCGAGGTCTTTACCGTCCTTGATAATATCATTCTGGGTGCAGAAACGACGAAAATGGGCTTCCTTCAGAAGAAGGCCGCCCGCAAAAAGGTGGAGGATCTGATCGAGCGCTACGGTCTGCACGTCGATCTCGATGCAAAGGTCGAGGATATTACCGTCGGTATGCAGCAGCGTGTCGAGATCCTCAAGATGCTCTACCGCGACAACGAGATCCTGATTTTTGACGAGCCGACGGCCGTCCTGACACCGCAGGAGATCGATGAGCTGATGGAGATCATGCGCGGCTTTGCCAAGAGCGGAAAGTCCATCCTGTTCATCACGCACAAGCTCAACGAGATCATGGCGGTCGCCGATCGCGTTTCCGTCCTGCGCAAGGGCAAGTACATCGGCACCGTGAACGTCTGCGAT
>CAKUMR010000299.1 GCA_934667865.1 uncultured Oscillospiraceae bacterium
CCAATGCTCTGCCCGGCGGCAAGGCATTCTACCGCATGACCCACCGGCTGAAGGAGCGCTGGAAGCGGATGCTCCTCGGCAGCACCCTGTTTGAGGAGATGGGCTTTGAATATTACGGCCCTGTGGATGGGCATGATCTGAAACGGCTGGAGTATATGCTCCGGCTGGTCAAGGACTGTAAGCGCCCCGTGCTGCTGCACGTCATCACCCAGAAGGGCAGGGGCTACCGCCCGGCGGAGCTGAATCCGGACGTGTTCCACGGCATCGGCTGCTTTGACCCCTCAGACGGGCACACGCCGCACAACGCGCATCTGCCCGGCTTTTCCGATACCTTCGGTAAGGTCATGTGCGAGCTGGCGGACAAGGAACCGCGGCTGTGCGCGATCTCTGCCGCAATGATCCGCGGGACGGGGCTGGCGGAATTTCAGAAAGCCTATCCCGCACGCTGCTTTGACGTCGGCATTGCCGAGGGTCACGCCGTCGCCATGGCGGGTGGCCTTGCAAAGCAGGGAATGATTCCCGTGGTCGCGATCTATTCGACCTTTTTGCAGCGTGCGTATGATATGATTTTGCAGGATGTTTCCATGCTTGACCTGCACGTTGTGTTTGCGGTCGACCGCGCCGGTCTGGTCGGCGAGGACGGCGAAACGCATCACGGCCTTTTTGACGTCAACTATCTGCGCTCCGTGCCGAATATGCAGGTGCTCTGCCCGGCCAATCAGGCAGAGCTGGAGCAGATGCTGCGCCGTGCGATCCTGGAGATGAACGGCCCCGTGGCCGTCCGCTATCCGCGCGGTTGCGACGGCGCCTATACACAGGCTTCCGCGTCGCCTCTCCTGCGCGCGGGACAGGACATTACGCTCGTCAGCTACGGGACGCTCATCAATCAGGTGCTTTGCGCTGCGGAGCTGCTGGAAAAGCAGGGAATCTCAGCGGAGGTTCTGAAGCTCCAATCCATCAAACCGATCGATTTTTCCGCCATCCGCACCTCCGTTCGCAAAACCGGGCATCTTCTGGTCGCGGAGGAGGCGGTCTGCATCGGCTGTGCCGGCAAGGAGATCGCCGGGGCGCTCCGCACGGGCGGCATGAATCCCGTGATCCGCCTGTGCAACGCGGGCGACCGATTTGTACCGCACGGCGCGGTCAGCGACCTTTACCGTCTGCTGGGGCTGGATGCGGAATCCCTTGCAAAAACTGCGCTGGAGGTGCTGGGCCATGAAGCATAAGGAACGGCTGGATGTTCTGCTGGTCGAAAAGGGACTGTGCGAGAGCCGCAGCCGCGCGCAGGCCGTTATCATGAGCGGCGAGGTCTACGTCAACGGTCAGAAATCGGACAAGCCCGGCACGCCGACGGACGTGGAGGCCGAGATCGAGGTTCGCGGCAACGCCTGCCCCTATGTCAGCCGCGGCGGCCTGAAGCTGGAAAAAGCCCTGCGCGACTTCGGCGTCGATCCGACGGGCCTGACCTGTCTGGATTCCGGCGCTTCCACCGGCGGATTTACCGACTGCCTGCTCCAGAACGGTGCAAAGCAGGTCTTTGCCATCGACGTCGGCTACGGCCAGCTTGCGTGGAGTATCCGAACGGACCCCAGAGTCGTGTGCATGGAGCGCACGAACATCCGCTATGTTACGCCGGAGCAGCTCGGCACGCCCGTGCAGCTCGCGGTGATCGACGTGTCGTTTATCTCTCTGCGCATCGTGCTTCCTGCGGTCAAAGCGCTTTTGAGCGAGGATGGGCAGATCGTCTGCCTGATCAAGCCGCAGTTTGAAGCGGGGAAGGAAAATGTGGGCAAGAAGGGCGTCGTCCGCGACCCGGCCGTGCATCAGGCCGTGCTGGACAGCTTTTTGCAGCTTGCAGACGAGCTGCAGATGACCGTCCGGAATCTGACGTTTTCGCCGGTCAAGGGCCCGGAGGGCAACATCGAATTTCTTGGCCATCTGTCCATGCTGCCGGAGGGCGCGGTGATTCCGGACACTGCGGCGCTGGTCGCAGCTGCCCATGAGAAGCTGAACGTATGAAGAAAGTAGTCATGACTCCGAATCCCTATCGGGACCGCAATTTCAAATATGCCAATCTGGCGGAGAAGATCCTGCACGAGGCGGGCATTGAAACCCGGATCTGTCTTGCCTTTGATGTGGACAAGAATTTTGAGCTTCCGGCGGATGTTATCCTGCACGATCTGACGCAGGAGCTGCGCGACGCGGACCTTCTGATCTGCTTCGGCGGCGACGGCACGATCCTCCATGCGTCCAAGGCGGCCACCCGCGCGGGCGTACCCATTCTCGGCGTCAATATCGGCACGATGGGCTTCATGGCGGAGCTGGAAAATACCCAGATGAAGGAGCTTGCCCGCCTTGCCACGGACGACTATACCGTTGAAG
>CAKUMR010000300.1 GCA_934667865.1 uncultured Oscillospiraceae bacterium
GGTATAGGTTTTGAATGTGGGATCCTCCTCGGCCAGCTTCATCAGCGCGATGCCCATCTTCTCCTGACCAGCCTTGGTCTTGGGCTCGATGGCAACGCGGATCACGGGCTCGGGGAATTCCATGGATTCCAGGACGATCGGGTTCTTCTCGTCGCAGAAGGTATCGCCTGTCGTCGTGTTCTTGACACCGACAACGGCGGCGATATCGCCGGAATAGACCTCCTCGATGTCCTCTCGGTGATTGGCATGCATCCGCATGATGCGGCCAAGACGCTCCCGCTGGTTCTTCGTTGAGTTCAGAACCGTCGTGCCCTTTGCGACCTTGCCGGAATAAACCCGGAAGAAGCAAAGCTTGCCGACAAAGGGGTCGGTCGCGATCTTAAAGGCCAGCGCCGAAAACGGCGCGTTGTCGTCCGCGGGGCGGAACTCCTCTTCCTCGGTCTTGGGGTTCACGCCGGAAATGCCCTTCTTGTCCAGAGGGGACGGCATATACTCCACGATCGCGTCCAGCAGCTCCTGCACGCCCTTATTTTTGTAAGATGTGCCGCAGGTGACGGGGATCATTCGGACGGCAATGGTCGCCTTGCGAATGGCCGCACGAATTTTCTGCGCGGGGATCGTCTCGCCGGAAAGATAGGCTTCCATGATCTCGTCGTCCTCATCGGAGACGGATTCAAGCAGCTTTTCGCGGTATTCCTGTGCGAGATCGGCAAGATCCTCGGGAATTTCTTCCTCACGGACATCCTTGCCAAGCTCATCATAGAACACATTGGCCTTCATTTTCACAAGGTCAATAACGCCCTTGAAGTCCGCTTCCGCACCGATGGGGAGCTGGAGAGGCACTGCGTTACACTTCAGCCGTTCATGCATCATTTTGAGAACATTGAAGAAGTCCGCACCCATGATGTCCATTTTATTCACATAGACCATCCGCGGCACGTTGTACTTGTCGGCCTGACGCCAGACAGTCTCCGTCTGGGGCTCCACGCCGCCCTTGGCACAAAGCACGGTCACGGCGCCGTCCAGCACGCGCAGGGAACGCTCGACCTCAACGGTGAAGTCGACGTGACCCGGCGTGTCGATGATATTGATGCGGCAATGACGCCAGAAGCAAGTCGTCGCAGCGGAAGTGATCGTGATGCCGCGCTCCTGCTCCTGCTCCATCCAGTCCATAGTTGCGGTACCCTCATGCGTCTCACCGAGCTTATAGGTGCGGCCGGTGTAGAACAGGATACGCTCCGTCGTGGTGGTCTTGCCGGCGTCGATGTGCGCCATGATACCGATATTTCTTGTATTCTCAAGTGAGTATTGTCTCGGCATTGAGTAACTCCTTTGTTACCAGCGGAAATGGGAGAATGCCTTGTTTGCTTCTGCCATCTTGTGCGTGTCTTCGCGCTTCTTCACAGAAGCGCCGGTGTTGTTGCAAGCGTCGATGATCTCACCTGCGAGACGTTCCTTCATGGTCTTCTCGCTGCGCTTGCGGGAATAGGTCGTCAGCCAGCGCAGGCCAAGGGTCTGGCGGCGTTCGGGACGGACTTCCAGAGGAACCTGGTAGGTCGCGCCGCCGACACGACGGGACTTGATTTCCAGGCTGGGCATGATGTTTTCCATGGCCTGCTGGAAAGCGTCCAGACCGTTCTTACCGGTCTTGCTCTCGACGATCTCGAATGCTTCGTAAACGACTCTCTGAGCGACGCCCTTCTTGCCGTCAAGCATGACGCTGTTGACGAGCTTGGTCACCAGAGTGGATTTGTAGATAGGATCCGGAAGGACCTCTCTCTTGGGAACATTACCTCTTCTGGGCACTTTGCTTCCCTCCTTCATAAGAATGATTTCATAGGTACTTCGGTAGGCCTGTCCTACCGTTGGTGCCTGCCAAGAGTTTCCCACATAATAATAATTATATAAAAAACGCATGGCAAGGCGGTGCCTTGCAACAAGGCGTTGGGATGCTTGATTACTTCTTCTTGGCCTTCGGGCGCTTCTGACCGTACTTGGAACGGGACTGCATACGTCCCTGAACACCCTGCGTATCCAGCGTACCACGGATGATGTGATAACGGACACCAGGAAGGTCCTTGACACGGCCGCCGCGGATCAGAACGACGGAGTGCTCCTGCAGGTTGTGGCCGACACCGGGGATGTAGGCGGAAACCTCGTAGCCATTCGTCAGACGGACACGGGCGATCTTACGCAGAGCGGAGTTCGGCTTCTTCGGGGTCGTGGTTCTGACTGCGGTGCAGACGCCTCTCTTCTGGGGAGAAGAAAAATCGGTAGCACGGTTCTTCAGAGTGTTGAGACCTTTTTGCAGTGCAGGAGCGGTGGACTTGTAGGTAGCCTGTTCTCTGCCCTTTCTGACCAACTGATTAAAAGTAGGCAT
>CAKUMR010000301.1 GCA_934667865.1 uncultured Oscillospiraceae bacterium
GGCGTTAGAGCGTGGCGCAGTATGCCGCGCGCAGCTTTTCGATATAGGCCGGGGTCGTGCCGCAGCAGCCGCCGATCAGGTCCGCGCCCAGCCCGTGCAGCGCGCACATATGCCGTGCGAATTCCTCCGGCCCCATGGGATAGACCGCCGTGCCGTCGTCGGCGATGACGGGCATCCCCGCATTGGGCTTGATCAGAAGCGGCACGCGCGCGACGGCCTTCATGTTCTTCACCAGACTGGAAAGGTGCTCCGGGCCGAAGGAACAGTTGACGCCCACCGCCGCCGCGCCCAGCTCCTGAAGGGTCCGGACCGCGTCGACGCAGTTGCCGCCGAAGTAGGCCGCGCCGTCTGCCTGCACGGTCAGGCTGCACACGACGGGAAGATCGCACACGCTCTGCGCCGCGTCCAGCGCGACGGCCGCTTCGTCGATGCCAAGCAGCGTTTCCGCAACGATCAGATCCGCGCCCGCCTCCGCCTGCGCGGCGATCTGCTCGGCGTAGATGTCAAACAGCTCCGTCGGGCACATCGCACCGTCGGGCTTCAAGGGGACGCCCGTGGTAGTCAGGTCGCCCGCGACCAGCGCGCGTCCGCCCGCGGCCTCGCGGCTGAGCGTCACGAGCGCGCGGTTCATCTCCGCGACGGTTTTGTCCAGCCCGTAGTGCTTCAGGGCGTGGCGGTTGGCCGAGAAGGTCGGCGCGTACAAAATCTGCGTGCCCGCCGCGACGTACTCCCGCTGGAGGCCAAGGAGCACCTCCGGGTGCTCCAGCACCCACTGCTCCGTGCAGCCGCCGCGCGGCATCCCGCGGGCCATCAGATTCGAGCCGGTCGCGCCGTCGAGCAGAACTGGTTTTTTCATGGCGGAGAATTCCTCTTTTGTCACGTTTTTCCCCTCGCTTTGCTTTTTGCTTTATTGTACCCGCTTTTTTGCCGCTTTGCAACGGTTGAATTCCCTTGAAAAATCTGCTAGAATGAAGAAAAAATCGCAGGAGGCGTGTTATGAAAAAAACCGTATTGCGCAAGTATGCGCACCTGATCGCCACCGTCGGCATCAACGTCCAGAAGGGGCAGGAGGTCTTTGTCGCGGCAGAGCTGGATCAGCCTGAATTCGTGAAAATGGTCGTCGAGGAGTGCTACCGCGCGGGCGCGAAGCGCGTCGTCGTGGACTGGGACTACCAGCCGCTGACCAAGCTGCACCTGCGCTGGCGCAGCCAGAAGAACCTCTCCACGCTGGAAAACTGGGAGGAGGCACGCTGGCAGCACTATGTGGACGAGATCCCCTGCCGCATTTATCTGATCTCTGAAGATCCGGACGGCCTGAAGGGCATCAATCAGGAAAAGCTGGCCAAGGCGCAGCAGGCGAAATACAAGGTCATCCGTCCCTACCGCGACCAGATCGAAAACAAATATCAGTGGTGCATCGCCGCCGTGCCGGGCGCGGCATGGGCGAAAAAGCTCTTCCCGGAACTGCCGAAGGGGCAGGCCATCGAGAAGCTGTGGCAGGCCATCCTCACCGCCTCCCGCGTCACGGACGACCCCGTGCAGGCGTGGAAGGAGCACAACGAGGATCTGGCCAACCGCTGTGCCTACCTCAACGCGCTGAACATCGAAACGCTGGAATATCACAGCTCCAACGGCACGGATTTCCACGTGGGCATGATTCCCGAAGCCGAGTTCAAGGGCGGCGGCGAGAATTCCCTGCTCGGCCACTATTTCAATCCGAACATCCCCTCTGAGGAAGTCTTCATCTCCCCCAAGCGCGGCGTTGCAGAGGGCATTGTGTATTCGACCAAGCCGCTTTCCTATCAGGGTCAGCTCATTGAGAATTTCTCCGTCCGGTTTGAAGGCGGCAAGGCCGTCGAGGTTCATGCGGAGAAGAATGAGGAGCTTCTGAAAAAGATGATCTCCATGGACGAGGGCGCGGCCTATCTGGGCGAGTGCGCACTGGTTCCCTACGATTCTCCCATTCAGAACACAGGGCTTCTGTTCATGGAAACACTGTTCGACGAAAACGCCGCCTGCCATCTGGCGCTGGGCATGGGCTTTGCGGACACGATCAGGAATTTCGAAAACTACAGCCTCGACGAGTGCCGCGCCATGGGCATCAACGATTCCATGATCCATGTGGACTTCATGATCGGCTCGGCCGATCTGGACATCGACGCGCATACCAGCGACGGCCGCACCGTGCCGATCTTCCGCAAGGGCAACTGGGCGTTCTGATACTGATTCTTGATTAAAATATTTAATCAAGAATCCCGTGTGCTACGCACACTCGCATCGTGCGAATGCACGCTGCGCCGTCTCATGCAGAATCTGACGCGCCTTCGGCGCTATAAAAAGCTTTTCAAGCTTTTTAACAGATTCTAGTATGA
>CAKUMR010000302.1 GCA_934667865.1 uncultured Oscillospiraceae bacterium
ATGAAAACGAATTTCTGGAAAAGAGCGGCGGCGCTGCTGCTCGCGCTCGTGCTCTGCTTCGCCTGCGTCGGGACGGCGTCCGCCGCCGAGGACGTGAGCGGCAAGGTCTACCTCATTTCCTACCCGCGCGACGGGGATGAAAACTACCACACGGGAAGCTGGGGCCACGATGCACTGTACTTCCGCCACGGCTGGAAGCTCTCCGCGTCGGACTATCTTGACGTGCGCGCCATTGGGTCATATGACGCCAACATCTGTTACTGCATCGAACCCGGCGTGATTCAAAACACCGGCGACGCCTTCTCCCGCATGGGAGAGGACTTCTGGGAAAACATGCCGGATTTCAACGACCTCATGACGCCGCAGCAGATGAAGCGCTATATCGGGCGCATCATGACCTACGGCTACACCGGCGGCGTCAGCACGCAGTGGCGCAGCCAGAATGCGGGCGGCGAAAAGCTCGCACAGGCTTACGCGACGCAGCTTCTCATCTGGGAGACCGTCGTCGGAGAGCGGGATGCGGACTTCCGGTATGTCGCGCCGACGGACGCGGACGCGGTAAAGAATGTCATCCGCGACACGCATCCGCTGCGGGAGAAGATTTTTTCGTATTATGATTCCATCGTATCAAATGTGCAGAAGCACACAAAGGTGCCGTCCTTCTGTGCGAAAAACCTACGCGAGGCGCGAACGGTCACACTGGAATGGAACGGTAACGCATACTCCACAGTATTGACGGACGAAAACGGCGTGCTCGAAAACTACACGTTTTCGGTAGACGGCGTCCACTGCGAGGTGCAGGGAAACAGGCTCCTTCTGACGGCGGAGGACGCGCCAAACGCGCCAGTCACGCTGACGACAGAAAAGAAAAATTCTTTGAGATGCGGTGTTATTACGTGGACGGACGGCCAATTCGGCATTGGCAGCGGACTTCAGGATCTGGTGACGTATGCGGAAACGGTGAATGACCCGGTGGTCGGCTACCTTAAGATCGAGGCAGGGCAAGGTTCCGTCAAAATCGTCAAGACCTCCGAGGACGGCAAGATCGCCGGAATTTCCTTAACAATCGCGGGGGACAATTTCTGCGAGAACGTAACGACGGACGAGAACGGCGTGCTGCAATTGAATGACCTTGTGCCCGGTGTGTACACCGTGACGGAGAGTGCCGCAGCGTTCTACAAGCCGCAGGCTGCCCAGACCGTCACAGTAAAGGCGGGGCAGACCGTCGAGGTGTCCTTTTCCAACAAGCTCAAGCGCGGCGCACTGGAGGTGACCAAAACGGCGGAGGACGGTTTTGTGCAGGGTGTGACCTTCCAGCTGTCCGGCACGGCGGACTGCGGGCAGCCCGTGGACGAATACGCCAAGACGGATGAAAGCGGCATTGCGGTGTTCGAGAATATTCCCATTGGGTCGGATTACACCTTGGAGGAAGTTGGTGCGCCGGAGCGGTATATCGTGCCTGTTCCCGTGCGTATAAAAATCGTTTGGAATGAGGTCACAAAGCAGAAAGTAGAAAATCGCCTCGTCTGCGGCAGCATTCGCGGAATCAAGGTAGACGAAACGGACAAGCCGCTCTCCGGCGCAGTGTTCGGGCTGTTTGCAGAGGGAACGACGGAGTTTACAAAAGAAAACGCACTGTCGACAGCCGTGTCGGACGCATCCGGCGCGTTTCACTTTGCGGATGTTGTGTTCGGAAACTATCTGGTGCGGGAACTGGAAGCCCCGGCGGGATATGTGCTGTCGGATGAGATCTTCGAGGTGCAGATCACTGAAAATGGCACCGTAATTGAACTCGGAAATCTGAAAAACAAGCCCATCACCGGCGAGCTGGAGCTTACAAAGCTGGACGTTTCCACCGGAAAGCCTCTGCCGAATGCGGGCTTCCGCGTTAAGGACGTAGCCGAAAATGTAATGGTTGAGGGCTACACGGACGAGCACGGCATTGCCAGATTTACACTTGGCTATGGCGAATACACCTACGAGGAATTCTCCGCGCCGGAGGGCTATCTGCTCGACACCACGCCGCACGCCTTTGCAATCACCGGGGATGGACAGATCGTCAAGGCCGAGATGACGAATGAAAAAATCCCCACACCGGAGATTCCGCAGACGGGCGACAGCTCCAACCTCACGCTCTGGCTTGGTCTGGGCGGCATTGCCCTCGGCGGCCTCGCCGCCTGCGGAATTCTGTATTTCAAGCGCAAAAAGGATGAGAAATGAGAGGAAAGAACTATGAAAACAAAACTTTTCCGAACCGCAATCTGCCTCTGCATTCTGGTGTTCAGCCTCGCCGCCTTCGCCCTGCCCGCCCTCGCCGCAGGAGATGTGTCCGGCGCCATCGAAAGCACGTGGAACGAGGCAAAAACGCAGAT
>CAKUMR010000303.1 GCA_934667865.1 uncultured Oscillospiraceae bacterium
GTTCGATTCCGGCTGGCGGCACCAAGGAAACGCCCTGTCTTACAAAGCAAGACAGGGCGTTTCCTTTTATCATGTGCTGCTTCAGAGAAATGCACATCGCCTTGACGGATTAATGCAGGCGGCGATTACTGTTTTTTCGCCGTGACTACGGTCTGACAGTTGGGGCAGACGTGCTCGGTATGACGGTAGTGGAAATAGAGAAAAATCTCTACCGAAACCATCAGCACGTTCGGAAAATAGAACCAGAAGGCGAGATTATAGGTATGCGTGATCAGCTTTGCGATGATACCGCAGACATAACCGAAGGCGATGAAGGACATAAAGAAGGGACTTTTGCCCTTGGTGGATTTGGTTCGCAGAGAACGCACGATTGCCAGCGGCCACGACAGGCCGAAGCAGACGATCATCAGTGTTTCAAATAGACTTGCCCAGTTCATTGTTCAGAAACTCCTTATTGTTCAGCGATGGCGCGTATAGTCCGGCAGCAGCTTCGGAGAAAGCTGCGGCACATCCGTGCAGGCAGCCTTGCGCTGCGCTTCAAATTCGTCCACGTGCGCGAGCGTCAGCGTGCCGACCGTGACGGTTTTCGCCTTCGCCGCGGCGTTCTTGCCTGCGCTGCGGCCAAAGACGATGATGTCCAGCAGGCTGTTGCCCATCAGGCGGTTGCGGCCGTGGATGCCTCCGACCACCTCGCCGGCGGCAAAGAGGTTTTCCACGTCGGTCTGCCCGTCCGGGGTGATGTGCAGGCCGCCGTTCTGGTAGTGCAGCGTCGGATAGACGAGGATCGGCTCCCTGCGGATGTCGATACCGTGCTTGCCGAACATCCGCAGCATGGCGGGGATGCGCTTTTCGATCGTGCCCTCGCCATGCTTCAGCTCAATCATGGGTGTGTCCAGCCAGACGGCAAAGCCCTCCGGGGTGGGAACGCCGTTGCGGCGGTCAGTACACTCGCGGATGATGGATGCGGCGGCGACGTCGCGGGTTTCCAGGGGGTTCATAAAGACCTCGCCGTTGGCGTTGACCAGCATCGCGCCGACGGAGCGCACCTTTTCCGTGACCAGCGCGCCGTAGATCTGCGCGGGGAAGGCGGCGCCGGTGGGGTGGTATTGGAGCGTGTCGGGGTACAGGAGCTTCGCGCCCGCGCGGTAGCCGAGCACAAGGCCGTCGGCGGTCGCGCCGTAGTGGTTGGAGGTCGGGAAGCCCTGATAGTGCAGACGGCCTGCACCGCCAGTGGCGAGAATAACGGTCTTTGCCCTTGCAACGAGCAGCTCATTCGTTTCCATGTTCATAAGAACCGCACCTGCGCAGCGGCCCGCGTCGTCCTTGATCAGCTCGATGGCGGCGGTGTAGTCCACGACCTCAATGCCACGGTTCAGAACCTCGTCGCGCAGGGTGCGCATGATCTCCGCGCCGGAGTAGTCCTTTGCCGCGTGCATCCGCTTGCGGGAGGTGCCGCCGCCGTGGGTGGTGAGCATCGTGCCGTCCGGCGCCTTGTCAAATTCCACGCCCAGCTCGGAAAGCCAGCCGATGGCCTCCGGTGCCTGTGTGACGAGCTTGTAGAGAAGATCCTTCTGCGCGGCAAAATGACCGCCGCCGTAGGCGTCGAGGAAGTGCTGCGCGGGGGAGTCGTTGGGCTTGTCGGCGGCCTGAATGCCGCCCTCGGCCATCATGGTGTTCGCGTCGCCCATGCGGAGCTTGGTGACGACCAGAACCTTTGCGCCCGCGTTGTCGGCCTCGATCGCCGCCGACGCGCCTGCGCCGCCGCCGCCGATGACCAGAACGTCGGCCTCATAGTCCGGGTGGGACAGATCGACCTGCTTTCCCAGCAGGCGGGACTGGCCTTCCAGCAGCTTTCGCAGCTCCAACGGGACCTTGCCGCCTTTGTTCGGGCCGAAGTCCAGCGCGGCGAACTGGCTTTCCCGATAATCCGGGTGATAGGTGCGAAGAAGAACGTCTTTTTCCTCCGCAGTCATGCGCCGCGGCTCCAGACGGAGATTCGCCTCCCGCGCGGCTTCAACCTTGCGGATGGATTCCAGCATTTTTTCATCCTGATACATGGAGATTCCTCCTTATTTCTCGATCTCGCGGTGGTTGTACAGCTCCTGTATCTCGGACAGGGGCTTACCCATGAGATCCTCCAGCAGCGCTTCAAATTTGCCCTCATTGATTTCCTCAATGCGATCGTCCAGATGTGTGCAGTGCGGCGCGAGGTACTTGCCGTTCAGGCGGCGTGCCAGCATTGCGACCTGCGGATGGGAAATCCCGGCTGGGCAGCGGGAGGAGCAGACGCCGCACATGACACAGTCGAAGGATTCTTCCACACACTTTTCGTACTCGCCGCGCTGTGCATAAG
>CAKUMR010000304.1 GCA_934667865.1 uncultured Oscillospiraceae bacterium
CCTTCCTCCGGCAGCGGCACATCCGCGAGCAGCTGCGGGAGCTTCTGGCGGGCGACTATGACCGCATCGTCCTCTGGCGCAGCAGCTTCGGCTACAATGTGCCGCTGTTCCAGCGGCCGCAGCACATCGCGCGGAATCTGGCGCGGGAGCGCTGCCTCGTGTTCTATGAGGTCACGACCATGACCGACAAGGTCAAGCTCTTCCGCAAGCATGAGGACAACCTCTACCTCTTCAACTTCAATAATCTGCTGCTGAACCGGCTCCTGATGTCGGAGCTGAAGCAGGTTCACCGACCGAAGTACATTCAGGTGTATTCCACCGACTGGAAGCTCTCGAAGGAGAACATTGAGAACTACCGCGCAAACGGCTTTGGCTTCATCTATGAGTACATCGACGACCTCAGCCCGGAGCTGGCCGGCACGAAGGAGCTGCCGCAGTATATCACGGACAAGTACCACTACGCTATGACGCATGAGGATGTCTACGTCGTCGTCACGGCGGAGCTGCTGCGGCAGGACGTTCTCAAGCACCGCAGCGGCGCGCGCGTCGCCTTCTCCTCCAACGGCGTGGACAACAGCTTCTTTCAACATTTTGACGAGAATTACCGGTTTGAACCGGAATTTCAGAAGATCCTCGACCTCGGCAAGCCCATCGTCTGCTACTACGGCGCGCTGGCCAAATGGTTTGACTACAATCTGCTGAAAAAAATCGCCGCAACGGGCAAATACAGCGTTGTGCTGTTCGGCATCCGCTACGATGAATCTTATGACGAAAACATCCACGGCGAGGAAAACATCTACTTCATGGGCCCGCGCGATTACAAGGTGCTGAAAAATTACGCCCGCTGCGCGGACATCCTGACCATTCCCTTCCTCATCAACGACATCACACGTGCGACCAGCCCCGTGAAAATTTTCGAATACATGGCGCTGCAAAAGCCCATCGTCACGACGGACATGAACGAGTGCCGCAAGTACCGCTCCGTCCTGATCGGTCACGACCACGAGGAATTCCTCGCGCAGCTGGACAAGGCTCTGTCGCTGAAAAATGACACAGCCTACCGCGCCCTGCTCACGCAGGAGGCCGAGGCCAACGACTGGAGCCACAAGGCCGCCGCGATCATTGAAATGCTGAAAAAGGATGAACAACAGGCATAAACAACCAGACCCGCCCGTGGAAATTTCTGCGGGCGGGTCTGGTAATATACCGGCGCACAGAAAACTGTGCGCCGGTGTTTGCTTTCTTACTGCTCCTGCGGCATTTCCTTGCCGAGGCGCTTATACATGGTCTTTTTCACCGCGCGGACGATGTTTTCATAGCCCGTGCAGCGGCACAGATGGCCGGACAGCAGCTTGCGCAGCTCGGCATCGGTGTATTCCTTGCCGGATTCGAGGATCTCGACCGCCGTCATGATGAAGCCCGGCGTGCAGAAGCCGCACTGGATGGCAGCCTCGTCGATAAACGCCTGCTGGATGTCCGACAGTTCGCCGTCCGGCCCCATGAGGCTCTCAAGCGTGCGGACCTTTTTGCCGTTGACCCAAACCGCAAGATAGATGCAGGAGTTGTAGCACTCGCCGTTGATGATGACGTTGCACGCGCCGCACTCGCCCACCTCGCAGCCCTTCTTGACGGAGGTCATGCGGTAGTCGTTGCGGAGCATATCGGTCAGAGAGGCGCGGACGTCCACGACCTTCTCCACGTCCTTGCCGTTGAGGTTGAAGCGGATCAGTTGATACTGGTTTTCCATTACAGCGCACCTCCTGCGAGCTTCACGGATTCAATCAGGCAGCGCCGCGCCGACTCCACGGCGACGTGCTGGCGGAACGCCTTGGACGCACGCCACGAGTCACGCGGATTGATGTCCTGAAGGACGGTTTCTGCAAACTTGTCCACGTTTTCCATCGTCACGGGCAGACCCTGAATACTGGCCTCTGCCGTGGGCGCGCGCATGGGGATGGGGCCTGCGACGCCGTAGGCGATGCGGACGCGCTCAAAGGTTTTCTTGTCCGGCGACAGGCGGACATTCACCGAGCAGCCATTCGTCGCGATGTCCAGCGCGTTGCGCATGGCGTACTTGATATAGTGGCCGTAGGTGTCGCGGTAGCTTTCCTTCGGGATGAGAATGGCCGTCTGAATTTCGCCCTCGCGGATGTCCACGACCTTGGCCTTCTTATAGAAGTCCTTGATGGCGCAGCGGCGGGTGCCGTTCGGCCCGGTCAGCTCCACGACCGCCTCCCACGCATGGAGCGTGGACGCGGAGTCCGCGGAGGTGACGCCGTTGCAGGTGTTGCCGCCGATGGTGCCGATGTTGCGGATCTGCGGGCCGCCGACCTGATCGAC
>CAKUMR010000305.1 GCA_934667865.1 uncultured Oscillospiraceae bacterium
GTACTATGAGCGCATTACTCATTCCGATTATCTGCTGTTTCCTTTGCCTGGTGACTGCAATATCCTTTTGGGCTGTGAAGTGTCTTCGTCGAGTGAACTACATTATTGCCTCACATGGATCGACAGCTTCGCACAAAACGAAGCTCTGCGGGCGTATCTGCTGGAGCTTGTTTCGGTCGCGACAGACATCCGCGTCACGATCATCTGCGCGACGGAAACACAGAAGGCAGCAGCCACGCGTTTTGTGCGCGAGATTTCGGCGGAAGGACAAATTGAATCGTTTTACTTGGAGGAAGATACAGAATGAATCGAGATACCGTTGTGCGGCAAACGGTCACGCACGCAGAAAAAGTTCAAAATGCATTGGAATGCGGGCAGTCCCCGCTAAAGGATGACTGCACAGCATTGATCGACGATCTGCACGATCTGCACGCGTGCATTTTAGAGAATGCTGCACGGCCGTGTGCTGCGAGTGCTGACATAGAAACGCTGTTCAAGGATTTTTCCGAGCACATGGAGCAAGCCGCGCATTGTCTACAGGGAATGGAAGGCTTGCTGACGGATGGAAAAATCCCAACGCAGGGGCAGGTTGCAACATTTACCGATTCTGTTGATCTGCTCCGGCAAAAATATGCTGCGATCTGCCGGGCGGCAACACAATTGCTGCCCACGGAAGAGCTGCCGGATGCAGATGCTCCGGCGGAAGAGTATGTCAGCGCGGTCAGGAACAGCCACGCTTTGCAGATCAAAAAACAATTGGACGACACTGCGCTGTGTTTGGAAAGGTTTATCTCGATCCGTTCTCAGGTGGAGCGCTATACGAACGCGCTCGCTGACTATCAGAATCAGGCAGCGGCACTTTTGACCACGATCCGCTCCGAATCAGCGCCGGATGCGCAGACGCTGAAAGACGGAACGGACGGTCCGAAGACGATCCTTGCGGCGATCGAATGCGAGGATAAAGACTCCGATCAGGGGCTTGCACTGTGCGACAAGGTGGACAGCTATTACCCCGGGCATGTCCATACCGGCGTAGTAGCCGGCAAGTATTATATAGACAGCGAAGTCCTGAAAGAAGTGCAGGCGCAGCAGATGGTGGAAAATGCCGAAGCGCAGGAACAGGACTGCGTGCCTGAAGAGAAGGACTACGATCATGAGCCGGCGGCGCAGGCGGAAGAAGCGCCGAAAACAGAGGCAGATGCCACCCCGGAAAGTCCGGCGGAAGCGGAAGATAACGAGACGCCGCAGGATGCAAAGGCAAACGAGTTTATTCGTTTGCTGCGCAACGGCGATGCCTTTTTGAGTTCTGACGCCGAGATCGGCGAAGCCTCTTTAGAGATCAGCCAGAACGAGGAAAAGAAAATTACATCCACCATTTTCCAGAACGAAATGCGGCAGGGACTCGTTTCGACGGAGCGGTGCATTCTTCGGGAAATCGAGTCCAGGCTTTGGGTCACGCAGAAGACGCTCGCCAGATGGAACGTTCCCCAGAACAGCGCAGAGCAGGGGCTTGCATATTTGTATAAGAAAGGCTACCTACGAAAGTTCTGCCTGCATCCGGAGCGCGGCGTTTATCTGGCATCTCCGCGCCTGATCAAGGCGCTGCAATATCAGGATGCGTGCAAATTTGCGGACGTCCGGCAGAAACCGTTCCAGAATTGGACATTCGAGGTCGGTCAGACGGCAGCCGAAGCCGCGGCGCTTGTCTGCTGCTCGGAGCTTTATGCCGCGGCGAGAGAACGCCTGGCAGGGGCGGGTTCAAAAAAACTTGTGGGTGGCGGCAGCGCCGCTTCGGATATGTTCTGCTGCGACCTGTATGACACCTTAAATCCAGACAATTGTGAAGTCTTTTTAGGCGCATTCTGGACAGAGGACAGTAGCTGCGGCGATTTCCTGCATGATGCGGAGCAAATGCTGCTGACGCATAAGACGGTCAGGACGCTTACCGTCGCTTCTTTGCATCAAACGCAGGCAAAGGCGCTTGCCGGCGCGCTGCTGGATACGATCGGCGGCGAACCGACACCCGCAAACGTTCTTCTGTATTCCTTCGCTGACCAGCAATTCGAGCCCTATCACGCAGATACGAGTACTCCCGGTGAGGACCACCAGACGCATTCCGACACGCCGGAGGACGTGGGGGAAGCAAAAGCGGCGGGATCCGCTGCTGACAGCACCACAAAGCCCGTTTCAGAGCTGACGACGCAGGCTGCAATTTCAGACAATCCGCAGACCGCGCCAGCCGTACAGGTCAAAGCCGTAAAAAAAGGAGCTGCCACAGCACCATTCTGCGCCGAAACACTCTATTCGCTCCTTGCGCAAAATCGATTCTATGC
>CAKUMR010000306.1 GCA_934667865.1 uncultured Oscillospiraceae bacterium
GTCTATGACTCCGTCGCCGCAATGGCCTGCATAGACAGCCTGAGGCGCATTGAATACCGCCTTGATGGTGCGGTATATGTGTTCACGCGGGAGAAAGTGGAAGCCGCTTTCGGCGCGCCCCTGTCCAATCTGCTTGAGGAGGAGCGGTGGAAGCCGCAGGTGCAGGACAGACTGCGCGACACCGACTTTGTAAACAGTTTCTTTGATTCGTGATTGCACGTGCCGCGCTTCTGTGATATAATCAAAAGGCCGCAGGTAGCGGCTTTTCGAAAGATAGTTGGTTAGCAAAAGCTAACTGAAACGTGAGGGGAAGCATATGGAAGCATTTTATGGAATCCTGATTCCTTTTTTAGGCACCTCGCTGGGCGCGGCGTGTGTCTTTTTTATGAAAAAAACGCTGGGCGACCGCGTGCAGCGCGCGCTGACGGGCTTTGCCGCAGGCGTCATGGTGGCCGCGTCGGTCTGGAGCCTGCTCATCCCTGCAATCGAGCAGGCACAGGGGATGGGGAAGTGGTCGTTTGTCCCGGCGGTTGCCGGATTCTGGGTCGGTGTTCTGTTTTTGCTGCTGCTCGACCGTGTCATCCCGCATCTGCACCGCAACAGCGCGCAGGCGGAAGGGCCGCAGAGCCGCTTGCAGCGCACGACGATGATGGTTCTGGCCGTTACGCTGCACAACATCCCCGAAGGAATAGCCGTCGGCGTGGTCTATGCGGGCCATCTGTCCGGCAATGCGCAGATCACGATGGCGGGCGCGTTGACGCTTTCCATCGGCATTGCCATCCAGAATTTTCCGGAGGGCGCGATCATCTCCATGCCGCTGCGTGCCGAGGGAATGGGGAAGGGACGCGCCTTCCTCGGCGGCGTCCTTTCCGGTATTGTCGAACCGGTCGGAGCGGTGCTGACGATCCTCGCCGCACGGCGCATCGTCCCGGCGCTGCCGTATTTCCTCAGTTTTGGCGCCGGGGCAATGCTTTACGTCGTGGTCGAGGAGCTGATCCCGGAAATGTCTGCGGGGAAGCACTCCAATATCGGCACGGTGTTTTTTGCACTTGGTTTCAGTGTGATGATGATTCTGGATGTCGCACTGGGATGAAAAATAGAATTCCGCATCCGGCCTGGATGCGGAATTACATAAAAAGAAAGCACTTCGCGATTGCAAAGTGCTTTCGTGGTACGCCGGAAGGGACTCGAACCCCCGACCTACTGGTTCGTAGCCAGTCACTCTATCCAACTGAGCTACCGGCGCGTACCGCACGTCCAACGTGCTCATATATAGTAGCACAGCGTGCAGGAAAAAGCAAGTACTTTTTTCTCTTTTTTCAAAAAAATTCAAGCGCGGCGGATGCGCCTCCGGCGTACCGGGAAAACCGTCCCGGCGACGCGCAGCAGCAGAAGCGCGCATAGAATGACTGGCCACAGACCTGCGTGCCAGACGCAGGTCAGATAGCAGGAAAAAGCGGTCAGGCAGACCAGACCGGCGACCACGATCATTCGTTCCGCGACCGTGGCAGCGCCGTCCGGCAGCAGCAGGTGCAGCAGCGCCCGCAGCATCCGCCCGCCGTCCATGGGGTAGAAGGGAAGCAGATTGTAGCCCAGAAGCAGCAGGTTGACCAGCGCGAAGCGCGGGTCCCGGTGGAGAAATACGGCGCTGCACAGCGCGTTGACGGCTGGCCCGGCCACCGCGGCAAGAAGCTCCTTCTGATAGCTGAGCGTCTGCGTATGAATGATCGCGCCGGAGAGGTGAAAGCTGATTTTATGTATCTGCGCGCGCATACAGCGCAGCGCGAGCAGATGCCCCGCCTCGTGGAGCGTCACGGCAAACAGAAAGGGGAGAAAGGTCTGCGCGGGGTCAAAGTAGAAATACGCGCACAACAGGGCAACGAAGGCCGGGCTGACCTCAAGATACCTGCGGATTCTGAATTGCTTCACGGAATACCTCCACCGCGTCGGTCAGACCGCCGCCTGCGGAAAGCCGGTCGATCACGCCGGAAACTGCCTGCGAAATGCGGCTTTCCGCGCCGCTGATCCATTGCCCCACCTGCTGCCCGGCAGCCGGGTAGCGGTATTTCAGCAGGAGCGCCGCGGCGAGAATACACAGACAAATCACCGCATTGCGGCAGAAACGCGCCCGGAAATGTTGAAACACGGGAATCACCTCAGTAGGATTCTATGAAGTTTCTCCCAAATTATACTTTTTAGTCTTGACAAAGCCGAAGAAAATGCGTATAATATCTATGCTTTCGGGGTGTGGCGAAGTTTGGTATCGCGCTTGGTTCGGGACCAAGAGGCCGCGGGTTCAAGTCCCGCCACT
>CAKUMR010000307.1 GCA_934667865.1 uncultured Oscillospiraceae bacterium
CCCCCACGCAGATGCCCGTCGGCATGATCGAGACGTATTATAAGAACCCGGCCAAGGACGCGCTGCTGTCCGAGATGGAAAAGCTCCCGCAGGACAGCGCGGAATACCTTGAAAAGTGGAACCAGCTCGCCGAGATGATGGTCGAGGACTGCGCCTCCGTGATGCTGGGCACGATCGACTGGTTCTGGTATCATCCGGACACCTTCGTTTCCAACGACAACGGCCTGAACCGCTTCCTCTTCAACTCCTACTGGAAGGACCCGGAGAACCATCAGGACTGACGGGCAAAATGTAATCTCAAAAGAGGAAATGAGCACGCATGAAAATTACAAGGGAGCAGCTGCTGCCGCTTTTCCACGGTTATCTGGGCTGCAATTATGACGAGAGCACATGCCATGTGCATCTGCATCGTTTTTTGCGCAGCCAGCGGGATGCCTACCTCGCCAAGGGGCCGAAAACGCTGCTGCGCTGCTTCGCAAGTGCAAACATCTATCTGGACATGGTCACGGATTCCATGCGGCTTCGGCTGGGCTTTTATGCGCAGAACGCCTCCGCCGTGTCCTATGCCGGTTTTGACCTGTATGTGGACGGCGTGTTCACGGGCAGACGCTTTTTCCGCGACTGGCGCATCGATGAGGTCTATTTCCCGCTTCCGGGCGACGGGCAGCGGCACCGCGTCACGCTTTACCTGCCGTGGTCCTGCGCCGTAATGCCCGGCTGGCTGGAGCTGAACGATGACGCAGCGTTCGAGCCGGTGCAGAGAACCGGCCGCGGCATGGTGTTCGGCGATTCCATCACGCAGGGCTACACGACCCTGATGCCCTCCCTGTCCTACGCGAACACCCTCGGCCGTGATCTGGATGCCGAGGTCATCAATCAGGGTGCAGGCGGCTTCTACTTTGACGAATCCACGCTGGACCCCGCGCTGGCGGACTACGAGCCGGAATTCCTGGTGATCGCCTACGGTACCAACGACTTTTCCAGAAACAGCGACCCCGCCGTGTTCCGTGCGGCTGCAAAGGCCTACATCGACCATTTTCATCAGATCTTTTCCGGCAGAAAGATCTACGGCGTTCTGCCGCTGTTCCGCAGCGATTCCAGCGTCGCAGGCCCCCAGCCGGACGCGCGCTACACCTTTGCCGAGGCACGGGAAATGCTGGCCGAGCTTTACGCCGCCCATTCCGGCATCACTGTCCTGCGCGAAACCGGCATCCCGCACATTCACGAGGCCTTTGCCGAGGACTGCGTCCACCCGACGGATCTCGGCCATCTGCACATCGCAAAGGGCATTGAAAAGGCCATCCGGCAAAACAGATAACTGCATAACAGCATCGCATTGACAAGACAGTGATTCCGGAATAGGGGCTTGACTTGCAAACGGTTTCCCAAATGTCGGCGTGATGCGTGTGTCAAAAGCAACCACTGCGGTTCCGAACTTTGGAGAGTACGGAACCGCAGTTTTTTTACAGAAAGAAGGAATTTCATGCAAAATATAGAGCAGATCAGGCGCGCACTGGAGGCTTCCGCGGCCGTTTACGAGGCCGTGCGTGCGGCGCTTTGTGTGGGCATCAGCGAGCGTACGCTTTATGAGCTGACCGGCCGCGTCGCGGGCAGCCTTCTTGCCGGGCAGGACTGGGAGTATCTCGGCGACTTCGTCAGCGGGGAGCGCACTGCCGGGATCGGCGGTGAGCCGACGGAGCGAACGCTGCGCGCCGGCGATCTGTTTCTTCTGGATCTGTCCGTGCGCTGCGGCGACGGCTGGTGCGACACCTGCCGCACCTTTTTCCTCGGAGCACCGAACGAGGAAATCCGCCGCGCCTACGAAGCGGTGCTGCGCTGCCAGCAGGTCGGCGCACTGACCGTCCGTTCCGGCGTGAAAGCCTCGGAGGTCAAGCGCGTCATGGAGGCTTATCTTGTCAGTCAGGGCTACGGCGGCCATATGCCGCACCACGGCGGGCACAAGGTCGGAAACGCCCCCTACGAAAAGCCCGCCTTCGAGGAGGGCTGCGATCTGACGGTGCAGGCGGGCGACATTATCACGCTCGAGCCGGGCCTGTATTTTGAAAATCGCTTCGGACTTCGCGTGGAAAACGACTATCTGGTAACGGAAGCGGGACTGACCAATCTTTTTGACTACCCCGTCGCATTGGATTATTTTGTAAAGGAGCTGTCAGCATGAGAATCACAGACGTAGAGACGATCATCGTGCGCCAGCCGGACGGCATCACGCTCATCGGCGACGGCACGCAGGACACCGTGATCGTCCTCGTCCATACGGATGCCGGAATCACCGGCGCAGCCGAGGTG
>CAKUMR010000308.1 GCA_934667865.1 uncultured Oscillospiraceae bacterium
TCCTGCTCCTGTACCGTCAGGGACTAGCGCCGCTGCTGTGGCAGAATCTGCGCGCGCTGATCGGGCCGGCGGCGGAAACAGACGAGGCACTCTCCTATCAGAAGTCGGGGCTGGTCGGCTGCTTGTTCGGTTTTCTCAGCGAATGGGTTCGCCGTGGAATGCAGGACTCGCCGGAGCATCTGGCGGAGCTTCTGGATGCGGCGCAGATCGACCAGATGGTGCGGCGCCTGCGGACGGCCTGAGAGGTCACCCCGCCCCGTCCGAATCTAGGACGGCGAGAAACAGAATGGCTGCGTCGCCGGGGCGGCGGAGGTCATAGCCGGTCGTTTGGGCAAGACGCTCCAGACGGTATTGCACGGTGTTGCGGTGGATGCCGAGAGCAGCGGCGCAGCGGTTCAAGTCCCCGCCGCTGCCGAAAAACAGGCGGATGAGCCGAGCGTAGGCGGGAACATCCTGCGCGGGGCAGCGGGCAAAGGCGCTCTCGCGCAGGTCGTCGCGCAGCAGGCGCGGGACGCTTTGCAGCAGGAATTCCAGAGAAACGCGGTCGTAATACAGCACGTTTCCTCGGGAGGAGCGGCTGGCAAGCGTGCAGGCGGTGCTGGCCTGCAAATAGCAGCGCCGCAGCTCCGCGCCGCTGCCGCTGCTGCTGATGCCGCCGTAGGCCTGCACGGAGGCGGGATAGCCACGACTTGCGACCCGGCACAGGCGCTGTGCCAGCAGCACGGTGTCGGAAAGCGCCATCTGGCGCAGAAGTACCAGAATCTGGTTGCGCAGCGCGGCGCAGCACTGACCACGCCGGGCGGGCAGCTCATTCTGGATCGCCTGTACGATCGCCGCGCTGTGCAGCTCGTCGGGGAGCAGGGGAGCGCCGCCCGGCACGGAAACGTCGAAAAGCTGAATGCGCAGCAGGACATAGGGCTGGTTGATGTCGATCTCCAGCAGCCGTCCGCGCTGGGCCAGCTCCTTCCAGTCCGGTTCGGCGGAGAAAAGCCAGTTTTCCAGAAACAGCACGCGCGCCTGCTCCACCGTGCTGTCCAGATCCTTGCGGCGCAAATCCTCCAGCATAATCTCCAGCATCCGGCGCATGACACCGCCGAACACGCCGACCTCGGCCGGGTCGCCTGTGATGCCGATCACGCCCTCGAGCTGCCCGTCCAGATAGATCGGCAGATTCACGCCCGGCTGCATCCCGCTGCCGTCGTTTTCGCGGATGTTCAGCTCGGAGAGTCCTTCCCGTAAAATCCGCAGCGCACCGGGGTGGAACTGCCCCTCGCGCGCCGGATTGGTGCTGGCGAAGATCACGCCCTGCGTGTCGATGAGGTTGATGTCGTGATGAACGAGAGATTTCATCTCCCGCAGGATCTGCGCCGCCTGCTGTGTGCTGAGAAACATAGTGCACCGCCTTTGTGTTTTATACAAATAGAATATATTAAATTTGTAAAAATTACAATACTTTTTTTGACAAAATAGAAGTACCAAAAGAAAAGGAGCGCTGACTTTATGAAAATCGTCATTCTGGACGGATATACGGAAAATCCCGGCGATCTGAGCTGGGGCGAACTGGAAAAGCTGGGGGAGCTCACGGTCTATGACCGCACCAGCCTCACGGACGAAAAAGAGATCATCGAGCGCATCGGGGACGCCGAGATCGTTCTGAGCAACAAGACGCCGATCTCCCACACGACGATCGACGCCTGCCCGAACCTACGCTTCATTGGTTTGCTTGCCACGGGCTACAACGTCATCGACTATACCTACGCCCGCGAAAAGGGGATCCCTGTTGCCAACGTGCCGACCTACGGTACCGCCTCCGTCGGACAGTTTGCCATTGCGCTGCTGCTGGAGATCTGCCATCACATCGGCCACCACAGCGAGTCCGTGCACCAGGGCAACTGGGAACGCTGCGCCGATTTCTGCTACTGGGATTACCCGCTGATCGAGCTGGACGGCAAGACCATCGGTATCATCGGCTTCGGCCGCATCGGCCAGACCACCGGCAAGATCGCAAAGGCGATGGGAATGCGCGTGCTGGCCCATGACAGCTTCCAGAGTGACGCCGGGCGCGCGCTTGCGGAATATGTCGATCTCGACACATTGCTGGCGCAGTCGGACGTGATCGCGCTGCATTGCCCGCTTTTCCCGGAAACGCAGGGCATCATCAACCGCGACACGATTGCAAAAATGAAAGACGGCGTGATCCTCATCAACAACAGCCGCGGCCCGCTCGTCGTCGAGCAGGATCTGGCCGACGCGCTCAACAGCGGCAAGGTGCTGGCGGCGGGTCTGGACGTCGTGTCC
>CAKUMR010000309.1 GCA_934667865.1 uncultured Oscillospiraceae bacterium
ATTTTACTATAATCAGTCATGTGCATACCCTCCTGCGTCCATATAGGTGTTGTTTACACTTAGGATTATGCACCACACTGTACCAATCAATACATATGTCGGTTGCGGATTTGTCGGCTGCAAATAATTGATTTTAAGCCGGGGCGGGCAATCCTGAATTGCCCGCCCCGGTTGTACTCTGGCCTCCCTCACAGAAACCCCTTCATCTGGTCGATATTGGCCTGCTCGGTCTGGAGCAGGCGGTTGGAAAGTCCGGACACCTTCGGGTCGGGCAGACCCATGGAGCGGATGTTCTGCACGCTCTTGATCATCCCGCGTGTGTTGCCCTGTAACATCAGCTCGGCGATCTTGGAGGTCGGGTCGTCGCTCATGCGCACCTTCATCTTTGCCGACATCGCCGAGCCGTAGCGCGCAAGGGGACTGACGTTTTTGACCCGCCCCTCGCGCTCGCGCAGCAGGCGGTCAGCCTCGGAATAAATATTCTCATATTCGGCAAGCTGGGAGCGCAGCGCCTCCTGAATCTCGTGATCCTCCGTTTCGTCCAGCACGGTCCGGATTCCGTAGCAGCCCATCTGCGTGGTTTTGCGGATGGAATTGAGCATGGAAATATCGTTCTGCATCTTGCGGTCACCTCAGGGTTATTGTGTCACAGGCGGACAGAAGTATGCGGAAAAACGGGATTTTTGATTGACATTTTCTCCGCAGGAATGTATAATAATCCAGTTGTGATGTCTGCACGACGAATCTTGAAAATGAGGAGAATGTTTCATGCATTATACGATGACGGTCGCAGGCGTAAAGAGAGATTTGCCGATCTGCAAGGTTACGGATGACCTTTACATCGGCGCATTCGTGATTTTCGGGGACGTCGAGCTGACGGTCAAAACGGCGGCGGCCCTGCTGGAAAAGGCGCCGGAATATGACTATATGATCTCCGCGGAGGCGAAGGGCATCCCCCTGATCTATGAGATGGCACGCCAGAGCGGCCAGAACAAGTATTTCCTCGCGCGCAAGGCGCCGAAGCTCTATATGTCCGGCGTGTTTGAGGTCAACGTCCATTCCATCACCACGGCCAAGGAGCAGCACCTCTATCTGGACACCGCCGACGCCGAGCTGATGCGCGGCAAGCGCATCCTGATCGTGGACGACGTGATCTCCACGGGCGAGTCCATCGAGGCGGTGGAAAAGCTCGTGCTGGAAGCGGGCGGCACGATTGCGGGCCGGATGGCGATTCTGGCTGAGGGCGACGCGCAGGACCGCGATGACATTATCTATCTGGAAAAGCTGCCGGTGTTCAATGCCGACGGCACGGTCAAGGAATAATCAATGTAAATTTTGCCGCCGGAGGGGTTCCCTCCGGCGGCGTTTTTTCTTTATCTGCGGTTTTCGTTCTGGTTCTGCTGCTGGTTCTGGTTGCGGTTCTGATTCTGGTTCTGCTGATTCTGATGTTGGTTCTGATTCTGCTGGTTCTGATTTCTGTGTTCCATGATAGAACGCCTCCTGATGTCCATTTTTGCGGAATTCCGCGGAGCTAGTATGCCCGCCGGGAGCTTATTTATCCTTCGGCTTGAAGATCAGCCCCGCAAGCCAGCCGAAGATGACCGCCGCGGCGATGCCGCCCGCGGTCGCGGTCAGGCCGCCGGTGAAAATACCCCAGCCGCCCTTTTCGTCCACGGCCTCCCGCACGCCCTTGGCCAGCGTGTTGCCGAAGCCGGTCAGAGGAACGGTCGCGCCCGCGCCGGCGAAGTCCACCAGATGCTCGTAAAGCCCCAGCCCACCCAGAATCACGCCGGCGACCACATAGCAGACGAGAATCCGCGCCGGGGTCAGCTTGGTCTTGTCGATCAGCAGCTGGCCGATCAGACACAGCAGACCGCCGACCAGAAAGGCTTTCAGATAGTCCATGCGCTCAACTCCTTTCCGACGAGATGGAAACTGCGTGGCAGACGGCCGGAATGGACTCCCCCTGCTGGGTAGAAAGGGGAGAGAGCAGCGCGCCCGTGCCGCAGAAGAGCAGCTTGCGGAGCTTGCCCTGCCGCATCCTGCCCAGCAGGTCGCCGCACAGAACGCTGGCGCTGCATCCACAGCCGGAGCCGCCGCAGTGGACGTCCTGCGACTCTGCGTCGAAGATCAGCACGCCGCAGTCCTGATAGCGGCCGCCGAGGCGGATGCCCTCGCGCGAAAACAGCTCGCGTACCAACTCGCTCCCGAGCTTGCCGAGGTCGCCCGTAACGATGAGATCGTATTCCTCCGGGGCACAGTGGAAATCGTCAAAATGCGCCCGCAGGGTTTCAAAG
>CAKUMR010000310.1 GCA_934667865.1 uncultured Oscillospiraceae bacterium
TCACGGCGCGGCTCTGATATGCCACCGGCATATCATTCACTACCGCGCCGACGCTTCGCGGCCCTTTACACAAGGGGAGCCATTGGTGCATACCGTCGCTGATGGCAGTTTCATCATCGCAGATGCCTGCACACGGAACGGCCAAGGCCGTTCCCTACGGGTGCGAACAAAATTTCAAACCGTTCCCTACGGGTGCGGGGGAATTTCGGGCCGGTGTGTAGGGCGCGGATGAAATCCCGCCCTCCCGCGTCTTATTTCCCGCTGACCGTCACGATATAATTTCCCGTATTGTCGCTGCAAATGGTATATTCCCTGCTCTGCGGCACCACGACGCGGTCGGCCGGGCAGGAATAGATCTCATAGGTGCTTCCCTGACACTGCACGGTCAGGTGCTCGCCGTCAAAGGTGTGCTCGTGCAGCAGCGCGATGTATTCCTCCAGACAGTAATTCTCCTTCTGCATCGTGTAGGCATGGACCACGCCGACATAGCGGAAATGCCACGGCTCGTAGGAAATCCCCGTGATCTGCGCCTTGTACTCCGGATAGCGGCGCACAAAGCCGAACTCCCATGCGTGCTCCACGGCCCAGGCGTACTTGTCCGCACCGTCGAAGCCGCCGCTCGCGCCCGTGTCCGGGAAATAGGTGTCCAGGTCGATGGCAAGGCCCGTGTGGTGTTCGCTGTGCCCCGGCTGGGCGATGTACTGCTGGGCATAGGCCGCGCCCTTGTTCGCCACGGAATTGTCATAGAGCTTCTGCTGGTACTCCTTTGTGCGGAAGCCTGCGACAATATTGATATTATTCAGCCCGGTCGCCTTCTCAAAGGCATCCATCCAGTCGTTGAGCGGCTGCATGACGCGCCTGTCCACCGAAAGCTCCGTATCCTTGACATAATAGCTGTCCGTCTTGTGGGAGAAAACGTCGGTCAGAGCGGCATCCGGCTCGATGCCGTACTGCGCGTTGACCAGCGCGAGATCACCCACGCTGCCGTCCAGCACGGACGGGTCGATCTGCATCCATCCCGCCGGGATGGGCTTTGTTTCCACCGTCGGCTCCTCGCTCGGCGCCTCCGAGGAGGGCTGCGTCGCCTCCGGCTCGTCCGACGAGCCGCCCGCTACCGCAATGACGATCAGCAGCACTACCGCAACCGCCGCAAGCAGAAGCAAAAGATAGGCCATGGGCGGCATGGCTTTTTTTCTGCGTCTGGTCCGCCGTCTTCTTCTGTAAGGAACCTGCGTCATGGCTTCACCCCTCCTGTTGGTTTCTATCTTATCACCGTATCGCATCAAATCAAACAGTTTTTTGCATCGGAACGGAAATTTTTCACTGATTGTTGAAATTGAGCATCCCGGTCTTCAGGTCTGCCCATGCGGAAACGTCCGTGACCGTTCCGTCCTCCTGCCGGAGGCGCAGCGTGCCGACCGTTTCCCCCGGCTGGATGGAAAGCTCGCAGCCTGCGGCCGTCCGGCGCAGCGCGCGGCCGAGCAGGGCTTCCAGCTGGGTAAAGCGCGCCTGCTCGTCCTCGCCGTCCCATGTCCAGAAGCCGGAAAACGGCTCCGTGTCGACGCCCATATAGAGAAGCAGCCGCAGCACCGCGCCCGTTTCGTCGTCCAGACTCAGGCTCAGGACTGTGCCGTCGTCCCAGTTCATGTCCACCTGCCACAGAAGCAGGCTGCTTCCGTCGGTGTAGGTTTCAAGACAGGCCGAGGCCGTGGTTTCCGCGGGCGCGGGGCTGCCGTCCTCCTGCAAGGCGGCGCAGACCTCCCGCCCAAGGCGGATGGCCTCCTCCTGATCCGTCGCCGTGCCCTCAGTGACGTTCATCTGATAAATTCTGCCGGCGGCGCCCGCGATGCGCAGCTTCTCCGCAATCGTCAGCGCCTCCATCCCGTCCATGCCGAGATTTTCTCCCTGCGCGTACCGCACACCGGAGGCAAGGCGGGAATCCTGCATCCGCACGGCCGCCTCCGGCAGAGCCAGTCCCGCCGCGATCGCCGCAAGGAGAAGCGCCGCCGCCAGAATATAGTATCCCTTTTTCATTGGCCGTCCCTCCTGAGCAGCGCCGTTACACAGGTACCGTTGCCGACGCGGCTGTCGAAGCGCAGGCTGCCGCCATGCAGCCGCACGATCTGCTCACACAACGCCAGCCCCAGCCCCGCGCCGCCCTGCGCGCGGGAGCGGGATTTGTCCACGCGGTAAAAGGCCTCGGTGATGTGCCCCAGCGCCTCCGGCGGCATCCCGCAGCCGTTGTCCAGCACGCGGATGCGGCAGAAGTCCTCCGTCCAGTCCGTGAC
>CAKUMR010000311.1 GCA_934667865.1 uncultured Oscillospiraceae bacterium
GATAGATCTGCCGGAACATCTCCCGCGGCAGGGCAAAGCTGCCCGCAGCCAGCAGCAGGAAGCCCGCTTTCGAGCGCACGCCCGCCGCCTTTGCCGCAAAAATCATCAGGCACAGCGTGATCGCCGTCCGCAGCATCTCGCGCAGCACCGGGCGGCTGCCGGAGAGGTAGGCCAGAATGTTGCCCAGAATTCGCGGGTTTGTCGTTTCCCAGCGGAACGCCACTTCACGTATCAAATCGTGCAGAGAGTGGATCGTCCGTCCCAGCCCTTCGCGGTACCAGTCGTCGCCCGTCAGGGGGAACAGCCAGAACAGCACCGCGATCGCCGCTGTCATCGCCGCAAAAAGCAGCCCCCAGCGCAGTTTTTCCCGCCGCAGCATCTCGTTTCCCCCTCCTCTTGTAATAGTATTTGCATTATACCAATCAGGAGAATAAAAAACAAGAGCCGTCCCCGGCTCCTGTTTTTTTGTCGTTTATTCCTTCCTTTGCGGAAGCTGCACGCCCTCACGCGGCTCCACCTTTGCGTTTGCCATGAGGACGGAGCTGACAAAGGCCGTGATCGGCACGGACAGGATCACGCCGATGCTGCTGGAAATGCCGCTGATGACCTCTCTTGCCAGATAAGCCGAGCTGAAAAGCTGATGCGGCTGCAAGCCGAGAGAATACAAATACAAAATCAGCGTGAAGCTGCTGCCGAAGAAGGCCAGAATCAGCGTGTTGGTCATCGTGCCGACCATGTCGCGGCCAATGTTCATGCCGGAATGGAAAAGCTGGTGCCGGTTCAGCGTGGGGTTGACCGCGTGGACCTCGGAAAGCGCGGAGGAAATGCTCATTGCCACGTCCATCACCGCGCCAAGCGTGCTGATGATGATGCCGCCGACGAGCAACCCCTTGAGTCCCAGCGGAACACCGTCCTGCCGGAGCTGCAAAAGCGGCTCGACCTCGGAATTGCGCAGGCCGTCGACCTTTGCAAGCGTCTGGGTAAGCAGGCCAAACAGCATGGCAAGCCCCATGCCGAGAATCGTACCGAGCAGGGCGCAGGCCGTTTTGCGCGAAACGCCGCTGAGCAGCACGAAGCAGACCGCAGAGGCATACGCGCACACGAGGAAGGCCGTCAGGATCGTCGGCGCGCCCTTCATCAGGAGCGGGAGCAGAATCCAGAACAGGCAGGCCAGCGTGACAATCAGACCGATCAGAGATTTCGCGCCGGTCTTGCCGCCGACAAGAACCGTCACAACAAGGAAGAGCGCCACAATGAGCACGATCACCGGTTCGCGGTTGTATTCAAACACCGTCGCGCGGAGGTCGCCGTTGTCATAAACGGAGATTTGCAGGGTCACGCCGCTGCCCTCCTTGAGCGGCACGCCGTAAATCGGGGCGACGTAATTATAGACCTGAAGCTGCTTGCCCGCATATTCGCCGGTGGTGACGTCCACGAGCATGAGCTGCTCGCCGCGGTAGGAATTGTCGGAGCGCTCGTCCAGCTCCGTGGAATCCGAAAGGATCTGCACGATCTTGCCGTTTTCATAGACGGTGTGGACCGCGTCGGTCTCCTCCTCCGGCGCCGGCCGGGCGATGCAGGCCACCGCAATAAACAGCGCCGCAGCGACGGCAAGCACCAGGATCGACCAGCGTTTTTCGCGCAGCCATTGGGCGAGTGTCTTCTTGCGACGGACTTTCATTCTCTTCATGGGCACAGCTCCTTTGCCGGGAAATGTAAAATGCAAAATCAGCATATCAACTTTGCCGGGAAAAGTCAAGTCCGCCGGAGAATCGCCCCGCCGATTGTCCATTATATACAAAATCATGTCCTGTTTTTTTACATAAGCACCGCCTGTTTTTTACACGCCACAGCTTCCATTTTATGTGAAAATGTGTTATCATTGACTTAAACCTAGAGTGGGAAATCTCCATATTCGGACGAGGCTGCGCCGTCGGAAGACGGCGCCGTCCATCCCCTATGGGCATTTCTACCGGGAAAAATGAAGGAGGCATATACATGAAAACAGGCATACCTGGCAGACTCCTTGCGCTGCTGCTGGCCGTGGTCATGGTCATCGCCATGCTCCCGCTGTCGGCAGTTGCCGAAGAGCCCCCTGCCACGTACACCAAGGTAACTGCCGCACCGAAAGACAACGACTGGTCCGGCGAGTATCTTGTGGTCTATGAGAACTCATCGACCGAAGCTTACGTACTCGATACCACTTTGGAAGCGATTGATAGTGCAAACAACTACAAGTCGCTTACCATCAGTGACGGTAAGATCGAAGC
>CAKUMR010000312.1 GCA_934667865.1 uncultured Oscillospiraceae bacterium
CCCTGCGTCTGGGCGGACGGGCGGCTGTTATGGCGCGTGCTGGACAATCTGATGAGCAACATCTGCAAGTATTCTCTGGAGCATACACGTGTGTATGTGCAGACGCAGACGCAGGACGGTTGCCTGACCGTCACATTCAAGAACATCTCCAGGGAGCCACTGAATGTGTCGGCATCGGAGCTGATGGAGCGCTTTGTGCGCGGCGACGCCTCGCGCAACACCGAGGGCAGCGGGCTGGGGCTTTCCATTGCGCGCAGTCTGACGGAGCTGATGGGCGGCAGCTTTGCGCTGGCGGTCGACGGCGACCTCTTCAAGGCGCAGGTCAGCTTCCCGCTGATGGACAACTGAATCACGGTATATTTTCCGGCGGCTGCGCATCGTGCGGCTGCCGGGATTTTTTGCGAAAAAAGTAGCTGCAAAATACAAACGAATGTGTTATAATCCTCCTGAGGTGGTATCTATGAATGAGAAAACGCAGGAATCTGAGGTCCTGATGGAGAATGTACAGCCGGAGGATCTTCCGACCGAGGCGGAAAAGACAAAGGAAGAGTTTATCCCCAGCCCCAAGTGGAAGCGCGTGTTCGCGTGGGTGCTGTTCGGCATCGTCGTGCTGGGCATCTGCTGCTGGCTGCTGAATATCGCCGTGCCGGAATGGGCGGACAAGTTCCTTGGTTATTTTAGGCATTGACCCCGGCTACGCGACGACGGGATTCGGTCTGATCTCGTCGGAGCGGGGGAAATACGCGCTGCTGCAATACGGCACCGTGACCACGCCCCCGGAGCTGACCTTTCCGCAGCGGCTGAATATGCTCTTTGAGGACATCACGCGCCTGCTTGAGGTCACGAAGCCGGAGGCGGTTGCGGTGGAGGAGCTGTTCTGGGGCCATAATATCACGACGGGCATCGGTGTTTCCCACGGCCGCGGCGTGATTCTGCTTGCCATCGAGCGGGCGGGCGTGCCGCTGTTTGAATACACGCCCATGCAGGTCAAGCAGGCGGTCGTCGGCTATGGCAAGGCGGAGAAGCGGCAGGTCATGGATATGACGCGCCGCTTTCTGCATATGGAAAAGATGCCGCGCCCGGACGACGCGGCGGATGCCATCGCCATTGCGCTGTGCCATGCGCGCTCTGCGACGTCCATATTGTCAGGTATGCGGGGAGGATAGGAATGTTCTATTATCTGAATGGCGAGGTCGCCCTGATGGAGGGCAATCTTGCGGTCATCGACTGCGACGGCGTGGGCTACGCCTGCCACACCACGGCCTATACGCTGTCCAAGCTGCGCGTCGGACAGCAGGCAAAGCTGTTTACCTACTGCTACATCCGCGAGGATGCGTTTGATATTTTCGGCTTCTCCACGCGCGAGGAGCTGCGCTGCTTTGAGCTGCTTCTGGGCGTCACGGGCGTCGGCACGAAGGCGGCGCTGGCCATTCTGTCCTCCTCCACGCCGGAGCGCTTCACGCTGGCGATCGTGACGCAGGATGAAAAGGCGCTGACGGCGGCGCAGGGCGTGGGCAAGAAGCTCGCGCAGCGCATCATTCTGGAGTTGAAGGACAAGCTGGGCGCGGCGGTGACGGAGGTGGATTTCTCCGGCGCTTCCGCGGCGCCCGCGCCCGCGGCGGGAAGCAATCTGGCGCTTGCGCAGGCGGCGCTGGCAGAGCTGGGCTACAATCAGAACGAGATCGCCGCGGCGCTCAAGGGAATTCCTGCCGAAGGGCTAGCGACGGAAGAGATCGTGCGCCGCTGCCTGCGCGCAATGGTAATGAGGTGAGTGCATGAGCATTGATTTTTCACAGGATTTTGAAGCGCCTATCGTAACGACGAGCTTCACGGCCAAGGACGAGGGCGAGTTTTCCCTCCGGCCGAAGCGCCTGAGCGAATACAACGGACAGGAAAAGGTCAAGGAGAATCTGGCGGTCTACATCGAGGCGGCGCGGCGGCGCAATGAGCCGCTGGATCATGTCCTGCTCTACGGCCCTCCGGGACTGGGCAAGACCACGCTGGCCGGCGTCATCGCCAACGAGATGGGCGTGAACATCCGCATCACCTCCGGCCCCGCCATCGAAAAGGCGGGCGACCTTGCGGCGCTTCTGACGAATCTCTCCGAGGGCGACATCCTTTTTATCGACGAGATCCACCGGCTGAATACCTCCGTGGAAGAAATTCTCTATCCCGCGATGGAGGACTTTGCCATCGACATCATCGTCGGTAAGGGGCCTTCGGCCAACTCCATCCGGCTTGATCTGCCGAAATTCACCCTGATCGGTGC
>CAKUMR010000313.1 GCA_934667865.1 uncultured Oscillospiraceae bacterium
TCAGCATGGTGCAGTAATTGGCGTCGATGGTGGCGACCTTCGGCACGGCCTGTGCGAAGGGAATGTAGATCGCGCGGCGGTTGTCAAGGCCGAGGTTGAATTCGTTGGGCACTTTTTTCTGCGGGCACTTTTCCGTACACAGGCCGCAGCCGGTGCAGACATCCTCTTTGACGTAGCGCGCTTTTTTGCGGATGGTCACCTTGAAGTTGCCGACAAAGCCCTTGACATCCTCCACCTCAGCGTAGGAATAGATGTGGATCTTCTCGTTCTGCGCGCAGTCGACCATTTTCGGAGTCAGGATACAGGCGGCGCAGTCAAGAGTAGGGAAGGTCTTGTCGATCTGCGTCATCTTGCCGCCGATGGTCGGCTGCTTTTCGACGATGTCGACCTCAAAGCCAGCATCCGCGATGTCCAGCGCGGTCTGGATGCCGGCGATACCGCCGCCGATGACCAGCGCGCGCTTCGTGACGGGACTGGTCATTGCGGTCAGAGGTGCGTTGAGCTGCACCTTCGCAATGGCGGCCCGGCCGAGAATGATGGCCTTCGCGGTCGCTTCCTCGCGGTTTTTGTGAATCCAGGAGCACTGCTCGCGGATGTTTGCGATCTCGACCATATAGGGGTTCAGCCCGGCCTTCTCGCAGGTCTTGCGGAAGGTCGTTTCATGCATCCGCGGAGAGCAGGAGCAGACGACCACGCCGGTCAAAGCGTACTCGTGAATTTTGCTCTGGATCAGATCCTGTCCCGTCTGGGAGCACATATATTGGTAGTTGGTGGAAAAAACAACGCCGGGTTCCCGGGCGAGCGCCTCGGAAACGGCCTGCACGTCCACGGTCGCGGCGATATTACTGCCGCACCAGCATACGAAAACGCCGATTCTCTGCATTGCTTTCCCTCCTTATCTTCTGTATTTCCGAAATGCGCTGGTGACTGCCTGCTGCGGCAGCGTCTCATCGAGCTTTTCCGGGATGGCCTCCGGCGGCAGATGCGTCTGCCCCTGTTGGCGCAGGACGGCCAGACGGACGGCCTCGATGAGCTTCGCCGGCTCCACGCTGCGCGGGCAGCGCTCGACGCAGGCAAAGCAGCTCAGGCAGGTGTAGATGCCGCGGGAGTGCATCAGCTCGTCGATCCGGCCGGATTCGACCATGGAAACGAACTGGTGCGGATGGTAGTCCATCTCGTCATAGGCGGGGCAGCTTGCCGAGCACTTGCCGCACTTCATGCACTTGCGCGGATTCACGCCGGAGATGCGCTGCACGGTTTCCATGAGATCGCTCATTGCTGCTCCTCCTTTACGCCCAGCGCTTCGGCCAGAAGCTCCGTAAAATACCGCACGGGCAGACGGCCGTCGGTGTTTTCCGAGAGATTATACATACAAAGCGGACAGGCCGTGATCAACTCCTGCGCGCCGCAGGCGGCCGCATTGTCCAGCACCTTCTGCGCCTGCCTGGAGGCATAGGTGCGGTTTTCCAGCGTGGTGTAGCCGCCGCAGCATTCGTTGCGCATGGCGTAGACGACCGGCTCTGCGCCGATGGCGCGGATGAAGTCCTCTAAAATCGTCGGATTCTCCGGGTCGTCAAAGTCCAGCTCGCGGCTGGGGCGCAGCAGCAGACAGCCGTAGTACGCGCCGAGCTTACGCCCGGTCAGGGGATGGACGACCTTCTCGCGCAGACGGTCGAAGCCCACGCGGTCGCGCAGCACTTCCAGATAGTGCAGCACTTCCGTTTCCCCTGCGTAGGGAACCTCGGGGGCTAAGTAGTTGTTGACCTTCTCGCGGATGGAGGGGTCGTTTTTCAGGTCACCGTTGACCCGCTTGATGACGTGGTGGCAGGCCGAGCACAGCGTGACCAGCGCTTCGCCGCGCTCGCGCGCGGCCATGAGCGCGCGGACGGAGGAGAGCCGGGTGGCGATCTCGTCGCGCGCCATGGGATAAACCGCGCCGCAGCACTGCCATTCGTCCAGCTCGCGCAGGGTGAAGCCCAGCGCCTCGGCGGACGCGCGTCCCCAGCGGTCCAGCTCCACGCCCTTGGTTTTCAGCGTGCAGCCGGGAAAATAACTGAATGTCATAAGAATCCCTCTTTGTCAGACCATCTGTTCCGGATGGAACACCTCGTCGAATTTTTCGGGCGTCAGGAAGCCGAGGCGGACGCAGGCTTCCCGGAGAGAAATGTTTTCCTTATAGGCCAGCTTTGCGGTTTTTGCCGCGTTTTCGTAGCCGATGTAGGGGTTGAGCGCCGTGACCAGCATCAGGGA
>CAKUMR010000314.1 GCA_934667865.1 uncultured Oscillospiraceae bacterium
ATAAATTTTCCTTCCGCATCGGCGTGCTTGTCCTGCTGGTCGCAATCATGGCCGGTATCTTCGGCGTCCGTCTGTATGATGTTCAGGTCACGCAGGCCAGTCAGGTCGATCACACGCCCTCCGGCTCGCACACCTACCGCACCCGCGTCACCGCAGCGCGCGGCGAAATCCTCGACCGCAACGGCAAGGTGCTGATCGGCAACCGCGCCAGCTACAATCTGACGCTGATCTACGCCATCGTCTTCAGCGCGGAAAATCCGAACGAGAATCTGCGCAAGCTCACCAACCTCTGCAACGAGCTGGGGCTTGACATGACGGATCACTTCCCCGTGACCATGGAAAAGCCCTATACCTACACCACGGACGAGTATTCCTCCACGTGGAACAGCTATTTCAAGACCTTTCTGGACGAGCGCGGCTGGGACAGCGATATCTCCGCGCCGCAGCTCATCCGCCGTCTGAAGGACACCTACCATCTCCCCGCCGACTGGACGGAGGAGGAGGCCCGGCGCGTGATCTCCATCCGCTACGAGCTGGACCTGCGCCGCTGGACCTCCCTGCCCACCTACGTGCTGCTGAACGACGTGGATTCCGTTTCTCTGGCGGCCATCACCGAGCTGAATATCCCCGGCGTGAATGTGGAAACCTCCACCGTCCGGCAGTACAACACCACCTATGCCGCGCATATTCTCGGCCGCATCGGTCTGATGAACGCCGAGGAATACGAGATCTACAAGGAAAAGGACTACGCCATGGATGCCTACGTCGGCAAGGAGGGGCTGGAAAAGGCCTTTGAGGACGAGCTGCACGGCACCGACGGCCTGCGCGTCACGACGATCTCCGCCGACGGCACGGTTCTGGAGGAATACTATAAGACCGTCCCGCAGGCGGGCGAGAACATTGAGCTGACCATAGACATCGACCTGCAAAAGGTCAGCGAGGACGCACTGGAGGCGCACATTCTCTCGCTCCGCGAGAACGACGGCGCGAATGACGGCGACGCCGAGGGCGGCGCGGTGGTCGTGCAGGAGGTCAAAACCGGGCAGATCCTCGCCTGCGCAAGCTATCCCACCTTCGACCCGGCCACCTATTCCCAGAAATACAACGAGCTGCTGGAAACGGATTTCGCGCCGCTGTATAACCGCGCGCTGCAAGCGGCATATCCTCCTGGCTCGACCTACAAGATGGTCACGACCATCGCGGCCATCGACTCCGGCACCATCGGCCGCTGGGTCGAGATCGAGGACAAGGGCATCTACCGCCGCTTTGAGGACGCGGGTTACACGCCGCGCTGTATGCTCTACACCACCGCCGGCGCGACCCACGGCTATGTCAACGCAATGGAGGCGCTCGCCGTTTCCTGTAACTACTATTTCTACGAGGTCGGCTATCAGACCGGCATCACAAAGATAGACGAGGTCGCCAAGGCGCTCGGCCTCGGCGAGTCCACCGGTGTGGAGCTGGACGAAAGCGTCGGCCGCCGCGCCAACGCCGAAACGAAGAAGCTCCTGTACAGCGAGGGCTACAACGGCTGGTACGACGCGGACACCGTCGCCGCTGCCATCGGCCAGTCGGAAAATCGCTTCACCCCCATGCAGCTTGTCTGCTACACCTCGGCGCTGGCCAACAACGGCACGCGCTACAAGGCGACCTTCCTCCAGCGCGTTCTCTCCTCAGACTACAGCGAGCTGCTCTATGAATCCACTCCGGTCGTTGCAAGCCAGCTGAATATTTCCGACGAAGCCTACGCCGCCTATACCGAGGGTATGCGTCTGAGCGTCACCTGGGCCAACGGTACCTCGCATTACTATCTGGGCGACTACGACGTCGCCGTCTGCGCCAAGACCGGCACCGCCGAGCACGGCGGCAACGGCTCGGACAACGCGGCCTACGTCCTCTACGCGCCCGCCGACGACCCGGAGATCGCCATCGCCGTCTACGTGGAAAAGGGCACGCCCGGCAGCCGTCTGGCGAAGGTCGCCAGAGCCATTCTGGACGCCTATTTCTCCACCAGCAGCAATGTCGATACCGTCCCGGCGGAAAATGTCGCAAATTAAGCAGAGAAACGCACGGGCTTTTTATGCTCCACCCTCATAAGAAAAGCATAGTCCCTTCGCCGAGTCTTTTCCGCCGGAACTGCGTCGTTTTCCCTTGCGTTACACAAAGCAGCGCCGCGGAAAAACGCCTTGTTCCAACAAAAAATTCTTCGGCGAATGGCTGTAAGCAGTGCCGCCCCGCAGACTTTGTCTG
>CAKUMR010000315.1 GCA_934667865.1 uncultured Oscillospiraceae bacterium
GCATCAGTCCCTGCCGGACGGCGCGGTAGGTCGCCTGACGGAAATCGCCGCCCTCGGTGTGCTTGAGGTGGGCGCGTCCGGCGGCCAGCGTCAGCTTCATATCCGTGATGGGCGCGCCGGTCAGCACACCGAGATGCTCTTTTTCCTCCAGATGTGTCAGGATCAGACGCTGCCAGTTCCGGTCGAGCACATTCTCACTGCAAATGCTGTCAAAGACCAGCCCGCTGCCCCGCGGCAGGGGCTCAAGCAGCAGATGCACCTCGGCATAGTGGCGCAGCGGCTCAAAATGCCCCACGCCCTCGACAGGCGCGGCGATGGTTTCCTGGTAGGAGATGCGGCCGGAGTCGATCGTGACCTCCCAGCCGAAGCGCTCGGCGATCAGGCTGCGCAGGATCTCCAGCTGCACCTCGCCCATGAGCTGGAGCTGCAATTCGTGCAGCCGCTCGTTCCAGACGACGTGCAGCTGCGGCTCTTCCTCCTCCAGCTCGCGCAGGCGCACCAGCGCCGTGCGGACGTCACATTCCGGCGGAAGATTCAGCCGGTAGGTCATGACGGGAGTCAGCAGCGGGGCAAAGGCCCGCTGCTCTGCGCCCAGCACATCGCCGGCGGAGAGCTTCGTCAGCCCCGCGGCGGCGCAGACGTCGCCGGCAAAGACCTCCTCCGCGGTCTGAAAGCCCGCGCCGGAATACTGACGCAGCTGCGTGACCTTTTCTTCCAGCGGCTCGCCGCCGGGCGGCGTGTAGGAAACCGCTGCGCGGACGCGCAGGCTGCCGCCGGTGATCTTGAGCCACGTCAGGCGCACGCCCTGCGGGTCGTGCGTGACCTTATAGACGCGCGCGGCGAATTCCTTCGGGTAGATCGGCTGGGCCGTGAGGCGGCGCAGCGCATCCAGAAATTCGTCTACGCCTGTCAGATGCAGGGCGGCGCCGAAATAGCAGGGGAACAGCACCTGCCGCCGCACGAGAGCAGCAAGCGTTTCATCGCAGAGCGCGCCGTTTTCCAGATATTCCGAAAGTGCGGCTTCGTCGCACAGGGCGACCGCTTCGCCATCCTCCGGGGCAAGGCAGTGCTCACTCAGAAGCCGGGACGCCTGCGCCAGAAGCCGGACGCGGTCTGCGCCGGGCAGGTCCATTTTGTTGAAAAACAGGAAGGTCGGAACGCCGTAGCGCCGCAGAAGCCGCCAGAGTGTTTCCGTGTGCGCCTGCACGCCGTCCGTGCCGCTGATGACCAGTATGGCATAGTCCAGCACCTGCATGGCGCGCTCGGCCTCCGGAGAAAAATCCACATGTCCCGGCGTGTCGAGCAGCGTGATCTCGGTATCGCCGAGGGAAAACCGCGCCTGCTTGGAAAAAATCGTGATGCCGCGGGCGCGCTCCAGCGAATAGTGGTCAAGAAAAGCGTCGCCGTGGTCGACGCGTCCCAGCTTCCGCAGCGCTCCGGCGCCGTAGAGCAGCGCCTCGGAAAGCGTCGTTTTTCCCGCGTCGACCTGCGCGAATATGCCGATGACCAGATGCTTCATTGCCGTCGTGCCTCCGTGGTATGGTTCATAAAGGAGCCTCCTTGCGTCAACGCGCTACTTGAAAGTTGCAGAAAAATCAGATATACTGTAAGAAGAATTCATGAGGGGAGTTTTGACCATGTTTGAACTGCGCCGCTACTATGCGCCCGATTTTTCCGAGCCCCGCTTTTGCACCGCCCCGGAGGCGTGCTGCGTTCCCGCTCCCAAGGACGGCGTTGCGCCGGAGGGCTATCACGCCATGAGCATTTTCCCGGAGTATTTCAAGCTGGACGGAAAGTGGCGTCTGGCGGAGGAGAGCCGCATGGACTGCGTGGCGGTCTATGAGGCGGGCAAGGTCATCGTGCGGGAGTTCCGCCTGCTGAAGCAGGGCGACCTTGTGGTGACCGGGCGGACGGAGGACGCCTCGCAGGGCATCTATGTCCACGCCGACGGCTTCCGTGAGGAGGCCGCGCAGAAGGAGACCTTCGCCTTCCGGCAGAACCGTTCCCGCGAGACGGCCTTTTCCAGAGATTACGACGAACTTTACGACCTGCTGCGCTACGAGCGCGACCACGGTAAGATCGTCTGGGTCATGGGCCCGGCCTTTGCCTTTGACCATGACGCGCGCGCGGCGATGTCCAAGCTGATCGAAAACGGCTATGTCCACGCCATCCTCGCGGGCAACGCCCTTGCGACGCACGATCTGGAGGGCGCGTATCTGCACACGGCGCTGGGGCAGGA
>CAKUMR010000316.1 GCA_934667865.1 uncultured Oscillospiraceae bacterium
CGGCGCGGTTCCCTTCAAGAACTGCCCCGCTTCCAGCAACAAGTTCGTCAACGACGGCAACGCTCTGCTGGCTGAAGGCAAGACCCCGATTTCCTGGGCGTTCAACTACACTCCGAACGTTGATGCTTGGAGAGCTACCGTTGTCACCGCTCTGACCTCCTACTCCATGGGTCAGGCTGACTGGAGCGAGGTTGAAAAGGCCTTCGTCGATGGCTGGGCGTACGAGTACTCCGTCGTCAACGGCTGATTGCGCAGGCAAAAGCAAATAGCGAAATAGACAGAACTGGGGCGGGCGAATGCCCGCCCCTTTTTCCATAGCTTCTGCTGCGCTTTCTTGGCAACGGCCACGCGCCTTTTCCAAGAAAGCGCAGGAGCGGCATACAGCTTCCTGAAATTAGAATTTGAAAGCGAGGAGTTTCCGTGGGAAAGAAAACCATGGTCGGTGCGAGCGGGCCGCTGCTTCGCAAGCCGATCCGGCGGTGGGCGCCGCTGTTTATTCTTCCAGTGTTTGCGGCTTTCCTGATCGGCTTTGTCTGGCCGTTTGTGCAGGGTATTTATCTGTCCTTCTGCAATTTCAATGTTCCGACCGACGCCAAGTGGATCGGCATTCAGAACTACGCAAAGATCTGGAAGGATCCCGGCTTCTGGAACGCCTTTAAGAACACGGCTGCGTTCGCCGTTGTCACGATCATTCTAATCAATGTCGTCGCATTTGCCATTGCTTATGCCCTGACGCAAAAGATGCGCGGCGCGAACCTGTTCCGCACGGTGTTTTTCATGCCGAACCTGATCGGCGGCGTTGTGCTGGGCTATGTCTGGAGCATGATCTTCGATGCCATCCTGAGACGCTATGCCACCAGTCTTGCAGTCAATGCGACATGGGGCTTCTGGGGTCTCGTGGTTCTGGTTGCATGGCAGCAGATCGGCTATATGATGATTATTTATATCGCGGGCTTGCAGGCCGTCTCCGAGGATATGCTCGAGGCTGCGCGTATCGACGGCGCCAACGGCCGTCAGACGCTGTTCAAGGTCATTATCCCGAATGTTATGCCGTCCATTGCAACCTGCACATTCCTGACCCTGACCAACGGCTTCAAGCTCTTTGACCAGAACCTCGCGCTGACAGGCGGCGCGCCGAGCCACCTTGTGGCAGGCGGAAAGATCAATGCCACCGAGCTGCTCGCCCTGAACATCTATTCGACCTATAATATCAGCAAAAATTATCACGGCGTTGCGCAGGCCAAGGCGGTCATCTTCTTCCTGCTGGTCGCGGTGCTTGCGATCATCCAGCAGAAGGTTACCAGCCGAAAGGAGGTACAGCAATGAAATCGCGCGTCAGAAAACACAGAGAGTTTACCGTCGGCAGCACGGTTTTGACGATCGTTTTCATCGTCATTTGCCTTGCGTGGATGATGCCCATCATCGAGGTTGTCATAAACTCTTTCAAAACCAACAGCTCCATTTCGCTGAATCTGTTCGCTCTGCCGGATTCCGAGTCTTTCGCGGGCGCGGATAACTATGTCAAGGGCCTGACCTTCGGCAATTTTCCCTTCCTGAAATCCGCAGGTTACAGTCTCTTTATCTCTATCGTCTCTACAGCACTGATTTTGGTCTGCTGCTCCATGGCCGCGTGGTACATTGTCCGCGTGCAGAGCAAATTTGCCAAGATTTTCTATTACCTCTGCCTGTTTTCTATGATCGTTCCGTTCCAGATGGTTATGTTTACCCTGACGAATACGGCAAAGACCTTCCACCTCAACACGCCGTGGACGATCCCGGTCGTTTACCTCGGCTTTGGCGCGGGGCTTGCAATCTTTATGTTCTCGGGCTTTGTCAAGAGTCTGCCGATGGAGATCGAGGAGGCTGCCGCCATCGACGGCTGCGGCCCCGTGCGAACCTTCTTCTGTGTTGTCCTGCCCATGCTCAAGCCCAGCCTGATCTCTGTGGGCATTCTGGAGCTGATGTGGCTGTGGAACGACTATCTGCTGCCCTACCTCGTGCTCGACATCACGGAGTACCGCACCATCCCCATCCATGTGCAGTACCTCAAGGGCAGCTATGGCACGGTTGACCTCGGCGCGTTCATGGCTGTCATCATGCTGAGCATCCTACCCATCATCATCGTGTATCTGTTCTGCCAGAAGCACATCATCAAGGGCGTTGCGGCGGGCGCCGTCAAGGGCTGATATGACCATCAAGGATCTTGCCCGCGAGACGGGCTATTC
>CAKUMR010000317.1 GCA_934667865.1 uncultured Oscillospiraceae bacterium
CATCCAGAGCTTCACCAGAATGGACGCGACCAGCACGCAGAGCGTCAGAACAGAAAACTCCACCGCCTCCGGGTGCAGGATCTTCTGGACGGAGGACTTCGCCAGCTCCACGCCGATGACCAGAATGAGCACCGCGACCAGCAGGCCGGAGAGATATTCCATGCGCGCATGACCGTAGGGATGCTCCTCGTCGGCCGGGCGCTCGGCCAACTTGAAGCCCAGCAGCGTCACAAGAGAGGATGAGGCATCGGAGAGGTTGTTGACGGCATCCGCCGTAATGGAAACCGCCCCGGCAAGCGTGCCGGCCGCCAGCTTCCCCGCGAAGAGCAGAAGATTGCACACGATCCCCACGATCCCGGCCAGACGGCCATAGGCGCCGCGGACGACAGGATCGTCGGTATCCCGATTGTTTTTTACAAAAAGCCGAAGCAGAAGTTCTGTCATCCGCCCGCCTCCTTTCAAGGTATTTTATTATTATACAGAATTCCTGCGCAAAAGTACACTGTTTTTTCCCGAAAGCTATTCCATGTTGCGGCGGCATATGATAAAATACTCCGGTATGATCAGGGAGGGAAACAGATGGAAGCATTTACCAACGCCCTTTTGCGGGCGATGCAGACCGCGCAGGACGAGTGCGGCATCCGGCAGCCGCGTCTGCGGCAGGCCGTGCAGGAATACGGCGGCGTTCCCACCGCCAAGCGGTATTTCGGACGGAACTGCGCTTCGGACGGCTTCGACGCGCTGGCGCGTGCCGGGCGGCTGGAGCTTTCCATGGAGGCGCTGGCGGTCAGCACAAAATTCAACGCTTTATTCACGGACGAGGAAGTGAACGCCTGCTTTGAGCTGCTCTGCGGCGCAGGCTATTACGAAAGGAAAAAATGAAACGGATCATCAAATATCTCAAGCCTTACCGCGGCAAGCTGGCGCTCGCCGCGCTGATGGTGTCAGTGTCGTCGCTGTGCGATCTGCTGCTGCCCACGCTGATGTCCAACATCCTCAACAGCGGCGTGCGCGCCGGGGACTTCCCCTTTATCCTGCGCACCTGCCTGATCATGCTGGCGGTCGCGGCGGTCAGCCTCGGCAGCATCCTGCTCGGCACCAAGGCCTCCTCGGAGGTGGTCGCGGATTTCTGCGGCGACCTGCGGGCGGACATTTTCAAAAAAGTCAATACGCTTTCCTTTGAGGAATTCGGGCAGCTCGGCACAGCCGCGCTGGTCACGCGCGCCACGCACGACGTGGACACCGTGTCATGGATCGCCTCCATGCTCTGCGGTACCGTGGCGACCATTCCCATGCTCTTTATCGGCGGCGTCGTGCTGGCGATGCGCAAGGATGTCAAGCTGTCGCTCATTCTGCTTGCCTTTATCCCGGTGATTCTGCTGGGCGGCTGGCTGGCCGGCAAGAAGGTGCTGCCCCTGTGGAAGAAATCCGACCTGTACATCGACAAGCAGAACGGCATCATGCGTGAACGCCTGCGCGGCATCCGCGTCATCCGTGCCTTCAATTCCGAGCCGCACGAGCATGAACGCATCGCGGACGCAACGCGCGTCATGGCGGAAAACATCATCCGCAGCAACGTCTCCATGGGAACGCTGCTGCCCATCGCGACCCTCCTTCTGAATGTGGCCATCGTGCTGATCGTCTATTTCGGCGGCTTGCAGATGGTGCACGGAACGAGCCGCGTGAGCGCAGGCGATATTTTCGCCATCACGCAATATGTGACCATGGTCATGAACGGCGTGATCATGGCCTCCTTCGCCATCATCATGTTCCCCCACGCGCGCATCGCCGCCGGACGCATCGGTCAGGTGATGGACGCCGAGGGCATGGGCGACCCCAGCGTCGGCAAGACCGCCGCGCTCTCCGGCGACATCCGCTTTGAGGACGTCTGCTTCTCCTACGGCGGCGCAGAGGACGCGGTCAGCCACGTCTCCCTCTCCATCCGCGCCGGGCAGAAGGTCGCCGTCATCGGCGGCACCGGCAGCGGCAAATCGACCCTCATTTCCCTTCTGCTCGGCTTCCGCTTCCCGACGCGGGGGCAGGTGCTGTTTGACGGCATCCCCACGACAGAGCTGAGCAAGCACACGCTTCGCCGGAATATCAGCAGCGTCCTGCAGGGCGCCGCGATCTACACCGGCACCATAGAAGAAAACATCCGCATGGGCAATCCCGAAGCGAGCGAGGACGAGCTGCATCAGGCCGCGCAGATCGCGCAGCTTGCGGA
>CAKUMR010000318.1 GCA_934667865.1 uncultured Oscillospiraceae bacterium
AAACCGATCTCTGCGGCCGCTGCCGGCGGGAGCTTCCGACGGCGGAGCGCGAGATCAAGCGCGGGGAGTTCTTCACGGGCTGCACCTGCGTGTACTATTACGAGGATGCGGTGCGGCAGTCCGTGCTGCGCTTTAAGTTTCGCTCCATGCGCCAGTACGCCGATGCCTATGGGCGGCTGCTCGCCATGCGTCTGCTGCCGGAGCGGGAACGGTATGATCTTTTGACATGGGTCCCGGTCAGTGCGAAGCGGCGCAGGCGGCGCGGCTATGATCAGGCGGAGCTTCTGGCCGAACGGGTGGCGGCGGAGCTTGGACTGCCCTGCGAGCGCACCTTGCAGAAGATCCGACACAACCCGGCGCAGTCGAAGCAGTCCGGCGCGGCGGCACGAAAGGCCAATGTACTGGGCGTTTACCGTGCAGTTCAATCGGAGAAAATCAAAGAGAAACGAATCCTGCTCATCGACGATGTGATCACCACGGGCGCAACGCTCACGGAGTGCAGCAAGGTTCTGCGGCTCGCGGGCGCAAAGGAGATCTCCTGCGCGGCGCTGGCGGCCGTCAGAAAACCCGACGCAGCGGGAAACAAATAAGTAGGTGACGATATGCTGTTATTTTCCAAGGACCTGGGCATCGACCTGGGAACCTCCAATGTACTGATCTATGCGGCGGGCAAGGGCATTGTCCTGCGCGAGCCGTCCGTCGTCGCGCTGGACAAGAACACCGGCAAGATCCTTCAGGTCGGCGCGGCGGCGCGCAATATGCTTGGGCGCACGCCGGGCAATGTGGCGGCCATCCACCCGCTTCAGGACGGCGTGATCTCCGACTATGAGCTGACCGCGCGGATGCTGACGGAGATGATCCGCCGCGTCGTGCGATTTTCCATCATCAAGCCGCGTATGATCGTGTGCGTGCCCAGCGGTATTACCGAGGTCGAAGAGCGTGCGGTCATACAGGCGACAATGGAGGCCGGCGCCCGCCGCGTCTACCTGATCGAAGAGCCGCTGGCTGCCGCGCTGGGGGCGCATCTTGACGTCAGCGCTCCGGAAGGACACATGGTTGTGGACATCGGCGGCGGCACGACGGACATCGGCGTGATTACAATGAACGGGGTCGCAGTTTCCTCTTCCATTAAGGTCGCGGGAACGCAGTTCGACGAGGTGATCATCAAATATGTGCGTAAGCGCTTCGGCGTGATTATCGGCGCGAATACGGCTGAGGAGATTAAGCTCTCCATCGGCTGTGTCAGCCCGCGCCCCGCAAGTCTGACCATTACGGCCAAGGGTCGCGATGTGAAGTCCGGTCTAGCCCATGAGTTTACCGTCACCTCGGAGGAGATTATGGAGGTTCTGCGCCGTCCTGCACGGCAGATTGCGGACAGAGTGCTGGACGTTCTGGAGCAGACCACACCTGAACTGGTTGCGGACATCTCCAAAAACGGCATCCTGCTCACGGGCGGCGGCAGCCAGCTCTGGGGCATGGATCAGGTGCTGCGCGACCGCACGGAAATAAACTGCGTCGTCGCGGATGACGCAGACTCCTGCGTGGCCTACGGCTGCGGCAAGAGTCTTGGCTGGATGAACCATATGCAGGAGGGAACCATCAATATTTCCCGCCGCAGATTATTGAAGGAATAACCGGAACTTGCAGATCCATACTATCGTCATATAAAGAAGAAAGACAGAAGGAGGCTGGGAAACTATGCCAGACAATCGCCCGCCGGACGACAGATACGACGATCAGAACAATAGCCGCCGCAAGGCGTATGATTTCGATAACGACGAAGAATGGGACGTGGAAAAATACCTTGCCCAGCGGCAGCAGCATGCGGCCGAGCGTGAACGCGCTCCGGAGCCGCAGGAACCGCAGAAATTCGAACAGGAGCCGGAGCAGACTCAGGGCTATCGCCGTCCCGCCCGCCGGACGGAGCCGGTCAGACGGCAACCGCCGCGCAGAGTTCCCCGGCAGGGGGAAGAAAGCGATTATGAAGAGGAGAACGGCGAGAGTGTGCGGCACGAGCAGGGCTATCGCCGGCCTGTCAACCGCAGAACGCCGCCGAAGCGCAAAAAGAACGGAAACGGTAAGCTCTATGCAATTCTCGCTATCATCGTGGCTTTAATCCTTGTGCTGGTGATTTGGCTGATCTCCACGATTGCCGGCTCCGGAAAAACGGAGGAATCCGCGCCCCCTGCCAGCTCCTCCGAGCCGAGCGAGACCGAGC
>CAKUMR010000319.1 GCA_934667865.1 uncultured Oscillospiraceae bacterium
CCCTTACACAGGGGAGGCTTTAAGGCCATTCCGCGTGCAGGCACCCGCCCCTACTTCGCCTCCCCCTCCGGCTCCATCAGCTCAAGGATCTGCTTGCACAGGATCACCGCGACGGGCAGCAGAATCATACCCAGAATCCCGTACAGCCGGAACCCGGCGTACAGGCTCACCAGTGTCAGCAAGGGACTCAGGCCGATCTGCCTGCCGAGAAACCGCGGCTCCAGAAACGTCCGCGTCAGCGACGCCGCGCCGTAGACCGCGAGCAGGCCCAGCCCCGTGAAGGTGTCGCCGCGCAGCAGCGTCAGCGCGCCCCACGGCACCATGACCGTCCCCACGCCGAACACCGGCAGCGCGTCCACCACCGCGATGAGCGCGGCCAGCAGCAGCGCGTGCTCCCGCCGCAGGATGAGAAGCCCCGCCGCGACGATGAGAAACGTCACGCCCATCAGCCGCACCTGCGCTTTGACATAGCCGCCGAGGGCGGATCTCAGCCGCGCCCAGAGCGCCGCAGCGTGACCGCGCCGCGCCTCCGGGAGCAGCCGTGCCAGCCCCGCGCACAGGCGCGGCAGCTCCGTCGAGATCAGATAGGCCGACAGCAGCGCCGTCAGCAGAAACAGCGCGATCTCCGGTACGGAGGTCAGCGTCCCCGTAACGAAGCGCAGCAGCCAGCCGGACACGGAATCTGCCAGCCCCGAGCTCCCGGCAAAAAAGCCCTCCAGCCACTGCTCTGCGGCTCCGGCCATACCGTCGGGCAGGCGCGCGGCGAGGATCAGCAGCCGCCGTTTCAGCTTCGCCAAGGGCGCGGACAGCGAGGCAAGGGACCCCGGCAGCCGCGCGGCAAGCTCGGTCAGCCCCGTGCAGACCGACCGCCCCAGCAGCCACAGAACGCCCGCCAGCACCGCCAGCACCCCCGTGATGCACAGGAAGGAGGCCAGCCACCGCGGGCAGCCGCGCCCGGCCAGCCGCTTCACCGCCGGCTCCGCCGCCCGGCTGACGAGCCAGCCCAGCAGGAAGGGCAGGCCGATGGGCAGCAGATACCTCGCGGTCAGCCAGACCGCCGCGATCAGGCACAGCGCGCAGAGCGCCAGACGCCATGGTTTTTTCATGCGCGGACCTCCTTTTTGCGGACTTGCAATCTCGGATGCAATGTGGTAAGATAAAAAAAGTATATGTAGATAAACGGAGGTTCTGCTTTATGACGCAACTGCCGAAATATTACATCGTCGAAGCCAAGGCGCTGCCGGAGGTATTCCTCAAGGTGGCGGAAGCGAAATGGCTGCTGGAAACCGGCGAGGCGACCACGGTGAACGAGGCCGCGAAGGCGACGGGCATCAGCCGCAGCGCGTTTTATAAGTACCGCGACGCGATCGCGCCCTTTCAGAATCTGATGGCGGGCCGCATCCTGACCTTCCAGTTTATTCTGCGCGACGTGACGGGCCTTCTGTCCTCCATACTCACCATTTTTGCCCAATTCGGCGCAAATATACTGACCATTAACCAGACCATCCCCACCAACGGCTGCGCCTCGGTGACGATCTCCGCCGAGACGACGAACATGACCGAGGGCGTGGAGGAAATGGTGCGCGCGCTGAGCGCCATCTCGGGCGTTCTGAAAGCGGAGATCCTTGCAGGATAATTCTATTCAGAAAAGACGAAAAATTCCTATTGCATTTCCCAGTCTTTGCCTATATACTGATAAGGCACGAACGCAAGGGGAGGTGTAAACTTGGTCTTTGAAACGATCCGTGAACTTCTGATGGAGCAGCTCGGCTGCGAGGAAGAACGGGTTCGCCCCTCCACCGTGATTCTGGAGGATCTGGAGGCGGAGCCTGAAGATCTGGCGGAGCTGATGCTCTCGCTGGAGCAGGAGTTTGACATCAGCTGGTCGGACGACGACCTGCGGGCGATCCGCACCGTCGGCGACCTGACGGCCTTTGTGGAAAACCAGTTATAAATAATAATAGAAACCCCCGGCGGAAAGCCGGGTGGTCGTAAGACAGTTTCAGTCCCGGCAGTAATGTCTGCCGGGACTGTTCTTGCATATATTAAAGCCATATGATAGAATGAAACAAAGCAATAAGTCGGAATGATAAGGTAGGTAATGTCTAACATGCCAACAATTCAGTTAAAAGGGAAAAGGATACGGAACGCAGGCAGAACGTTTGGCGGTAAAAACCGCCTTTGACGAGTTGGGAATGGCTGCGGTAAACGCAGA
>CAKUMR010000320.1 GCA_934667865.1 uncultured Oscillospiraceae bacterium
GTGTAGAGATACCTTCTCTGCCTGTCGTAGCCGTAGAATTCTTCCTCGCACAGCTTGTAGAAGTCCTCCATGATGGGAAAGTCGGATGGCTTTTTCATGCTGTAATCCGTGCTATCGGTAATGCCGAACCGGGCGTACAGCTTGGAGGGCAGAATCTCAATCGTGTCGATCTGAGCGTCGGTGAAGTCCTTATACGCACGGAAGAAGTCTTTCAGAAAAGCGACGTGCTGGCTCAATCTTGTGACTTTTTTGAATGCTTCCGGAACAAATCCGCTGTCATCGCGGGCGTGGAGTGTGGAGTTTTGATTTGGAAAGGGGCGCGCATTGGGTGCAGGCTCAGCCTGCCCGTCCGACCACGCTTTCGGCTCCAAGGGATTGATGGTGTACTCACCGGAGAGAAAATCAATATAACAGCCGCCGAGGGCGTTGCACAAATTCTCGTACTCGGATTCGGGGTCTAGGCAGAGAATCTGCTTCCCGGATTCGCGAAGGTTGGTCAGCAACAGCTTCAAAAGATAGCTTTTCCCTTGACCGGAGTTGCCGAGAATGAGGATGTTGGAGGTCGTCTTGTCCTCGGCGCGGCGGTCGAAGTCCACCAGTACATTGCTCCCAAACTTATCCCGTCCGATATACAATCCCTGTGGGTCAGTCTTGCCGGAGAAGTTGAAGGGGTACAGATTCGCCACGCTGGAGGCGGGCAGTACCCGCTCATACTGCGCGCCGAACTGATTTGCGCCCACGGGCAGAACAGAGAGAAAGCCCTCTTTTTGCTGCAGGGTCAGACGATCTACAGAGATTTTTGACCGGGTCAGTTCCATTGCGATGTCAGACTGCAGCTCCCGAAGAGCCTCCATGCTGCGGGCTTTCAGCTCGAGGAATACAGATACATGCAGCAGCGGCTCCCGGTTCTTCCGGAGGTTCGCCAGCAGCTCGATCACATCCTGCAAATTCCCCTCGGCCTCGATGCTTTCGTTCACGTCGCTGCCGCCACGCTTGAGCTTGTTGCGGCGGGTGGCGTTCTGGATGATCTTTCGCTGCTCGTTTGGCTCAACCAGCCGGTGGTAGATCCGCAGCGTTACGCCGCTGCGGTCGGCGAGCTGCGCCAGAATTGCCTGTTCCTCGGTGGACGGCGGGTACTCGCGAACCGCCCAGACGCAGCGGTAGCTGTCACCGAGGATATAATGATCCGTGAGAAATTTGACGGTTCCCGGCAGAATCTGGTCGAAGAAATTCTTCACGCGAACTTCCTCCGCCTGCGCAGGTGTGAGGCTTCTATTCCGCTTCATCATCTGTCACCTCGAAATACTGCGCGCCGTCAACGTCCGGCAGGGCTTCTCCGTATTGACTCGCCTCGAAATACAGCGCCAGAAACCGTTTGATCTCCAGCTTTTTCATCCGGTGTACCTCGAAGCCCTGCTCAGAGATGCGTTTCTCCACTGCGTTTACCTTTTGGAACACCTGCTCCGGCTTGAGGTTCTTGCAGCGCACAGTGAACAGAAACTGCCGCGCCGTAGACATCTCCGCTTGCAGCTCGTCCAGCGCGGCAATGTCCTTTTGAATCAGGTGGCACACCTTCTGATTAGTCTCTATGGCGAGCCTTCCGGCCAGATACGCCTTGTTTCCGTCGAAGCACTCGGAGGCATCCGTGCAGGTAATTTCCAAGTCCGGCAGGGCGGAAAGCACCATCATGAGGTGGCGAATCTTGATCTCAATGTTCGCCTGCGACAGCACCGAGATATTCGTCGGCGCAACCTGAAAAAGCAGCAGCTCTCCCTGCGCCGTGGAAAGGCCGTAGCGCGTGAAGCCGCGCAGGCCGAGCAGCTCCTGCACGGAGCGCCGGTTTTTCATCTTCATTTTCATCACTTCCACTCAAAGTATTGTTGTGTGCTGAGGAAAAACCGCACCGCATGAATCAGAAAATCCAGCACCGTGCTGTCCTCCAAGCGGATCGTCAAGAATCCGAAGCACAGCGTCAGCGCCAGCGGCACGGCCATCCGCAGCCGCACCAGAAGGACGATGGACAGCAGCGCCGCCACGCCCAGAATCACAAAATCCCGCAGCCCCCAGAGCCACAGATTCGCCGTGGCCTTGAGATTCTGCGGGTATAAATATTGTGTCATCTTTTCTCTTTTCCTCACTTTCCCGCCGCTTTGGCGACGCTGCGGGTCAGGTTGACCGCCGTGGTGGTCGCATGGACGACGGACATCAT
>CAKUMR010000321.1 GCA_934667865.1 uncultured Oscillospiraceae bacterium
TTGAGCGTGTGGTTGAAGATCGTGTTGGAGCAGGCCTTGATGATGCGGTTTTCCGCTTTGGTGCCGGTCATCAGCGCTGCACCCTTGGCGATGTCGGTCACGCGCGTGTAAAGCTCCTGCACCTGATCGTTCTGCGGCGCGCGGATCAGGAACAGTCCGGCGGCGTGTCCCTGCACCACGTTCGGAGAGAAGCCGCCCGCGTCAATGATGGAATAGTGGATGCGCGCGTCGTCTATCATGTGCTCACGCAGGAAATTCACGCCCACGTTCATCAGCTCCAGCCCATCCAGCGCGCTCCTGCCCAACTGCGGCTGCTTAGCCGCGTGTGAGGGCGTGCCGGTGAAGGAATAGAGCACCTGCACGTTTGCAAGGGAGGTGTTCATGCGGATGCCCGTGGTGTCGTCTGGGTGCCACGTCAGCGCCGCGTCCAGATCGTCAAAGACGCCGTCGCGGGCCATGAACGCCTTGGCGGAGCCGCCATCCTCGGCAGGACAGCCGAGAAAGACCACCGTTCCGGCGCAGCCGTGTGTTTGCAGGTAGTCCCTGACCGCGATCGCCGCGCCCATGGAGGCTGCTGCCAGCAGATTGTGCCCGCAGCCGTGGCCGTTGGTTTTTCCCTTGTCCACACAGGGAGCGGTGCAGCCTGCGACCTGATTCAGGCCGCTCAGGGCATCGTATTCTCCAAGGATGCCGATGATCGGCCTGCCGGAGCCGTAGGTCGCGGAGAAGGCCGTCTTAATGTTCGCCAGACCGGCTTCAATGCGGAACCCCTCTTTTTCCAGCGCCTGCATCAGATACTCCGCCGACTGGAATTCCTGATAACAGGTCTCCGGATGGTCGAAAATGAAATCGGATGCCGCGGTCAGAAGTGCGGCTTTTTCGTCGATGATGTTCAAATCACAAATTTTCATAGGCTATACTTTTCTTTTCCTCGTTTTTTTGTCGGTTTTATCCGGCTCCATCTGCTTCAGAAGCGCGGCCACGACGGCGGAAATCTCACCGGCGGCAGACTCGCTGAGCTTTGTGCAGGCTGCGGGCTGCTCGCCGCGGTAGAGCACGTCCACGGCAAAGGCGCGGCAGTCGGGGCGGCCGCAGGCACCGCAGTTTTCACAGGGCAGGAGAGAAACGATCCGCTCCTCGCTGCGTGCACGGGTGCGGTCGGAGTACTGCCGCGACGCGGCGGATACGAGCAGCGAAACCAGAAAGGCCAGCCCCAGGATCACCAGCACAGCCAGCACGATCAGCAGAAGTACATATAAAATAGGATTCTCAGGCATAGGCGGTTCCTCACATCCGCTCCAGAAGCAGACAGTATGTGGCGAAGTCCTCCACGGGATAGTCGATGACGATGCCGCGGTTCATGAGCAGCGCGCCGGAATACTGCGTACCGTGCAGCACGTCGCGGTATACCGCGTTTTCGTCCAGCCCCTTCAGGCAAAGCTGCGGATCATAATACCGGTTCCGCGCGATCACCGCAAGGACCCGGCTGCACAGCACAAAGGCGCGGCTTGCATCGCGGCTGACCAGCTCCCAGACACATTCGTTTGTTTCAAAGGGACTGCGCAGACGGTAGAAGTCCCCGTCCAGCACCAGCGGCTGAACGGCCTTGGCCAGCTCGATCTGCGACCGGACCTGTGCCAGCTCCTCGGGCGTCAGCCTGCGCAGATCCAGCTCGCAGCCGAAAATTCCGGCGCAGGCTACATTTCCCCGCGTTTCCAGAGAGGTGACGCGGTGCGTCTGGTGATTGGGCACAGCGCTGACGTGATTGCAGATGGCGCTGACGGGATAGGCAAAGGAGGTGGCGTACTGGATCTTCAGCCGCATCATGGCGTCCGTGTTGTCGCTCGGCCAGATCTGCGGGCAGTAGGCAAGCAGCCCTGCGTCGAAGCGGCCGCCGCCGGAGGCGCAGCCCTCAAAGAGCACCTCGGGATATTTTTCGGTCAGCGCGGACAGCAGACGGTAGAAAGCCAGCGTATATTCGTGGGCGTAGCCCGGCCGCGGGACGTCCGAGATCATGCGGTTCATGTCCCATTTGATGTAGGAGATGGACGCGCTGTCCAGAATACGGCAGACCGTACCCTGCACAAAGGCCAGCACCTCGGGCTTCGTCAGATCCAGCACATACTGGAAGCGGTACTGCGTGGGCTCCGTCTGCGGCACGCGGATGATCCAGTCGGGGTGCGCGCGGTAGAGGTCGGAGT
>CAKUMR010000322.1 GCA_934667865.1 uncultured Oscillospiraceae bacterium
GAGTCCAGCTTTCGGCGCAGAGCATCGTTTTCCATCGAGGTGATGGAAAGCTGATCGGAGGCGGCCACGGTGACGGTGCGCACCGGCGCGCCGCTTTCCAGCTCTCTGAGAAGCTCTCTGGCGCGGGTGATGACGCGGTCGGGAAGGCCTGCCAGCTTCGCGACCTCCACGCCGTAGGAATCGTCGGCCGCGCCGGGGACGATCTTGCGCAGGAAGAGGATGTCGCCGCTGCGCTTTTTCACGGCAATGTTGTAGTTGCGCACACCATCCAGCTCCCGCTCAATGTCGGTCAACTCATGGTAGTGTGTGGCAAAGAGCGTCTTGGCACCCAGCCGTTTGCGGTCGGCGGCGTATTCCAGCACCGCGCGCGCAATGGCCATGCCGTCGAAGGTGGAGGTGCCGCGTCCGATCTCGTCAAGAATCAGAAGGCTGCGGGCGGTGGCGTTTTTGAGAATTTCCGCGACCTCAGTCATCTCGACCATGAAGGTCGATTTGCCGGAGGACAGGTCGTCCGACGCACCGATACGCGTGAAGATGCGGTCGACGATGCCGACGCGCGCGGACTTCGCCGGGACGAAGCTGCCAATCTGCGCCATCAGGACGATCAGCGCGACCTGACGCATATAGGTCGATTTACCGGCCATGTTCGGGCCGGTCAGGATGGCGACGCGGTTCGCGCCGCCGTCGAGCGTGGTGTCGTTCGGGACGAACAGGCTGCCCTTGAGCATCTGCTCGACGACCGGGTGGCGGCCGTCTTTGATCGCGATCTCGCCGGACAGGTCGATCTCCGGGCGGCAGTAATTGTTCTTGACCGCGACGGCGGCAAGGCTCGTCAGCACGTCCAGACAGGCCGTGGCGCGCGCGGTGCGCTGCACCCGTGCGGCCTGATCTGCCAGCTTCAGCCGCACGTCCGTGAACAGCTCGTATTCCAGTGCCGCGATGCGGTCCTTCGCCGTGAGAATTTCGCTTTCCAGCTCCTTCAGCTCCGGCGTGATGTAGCGCTCACCGTTGGCAAGCGTCTGCTTGCGGATGTAATGCTCCGGCACCATGGAGACCTGCCCCTTGGCCACCTCGATGTAGTAGCCGAACACGCGGTTGTAGCCCACGCGCAGGTTGCGGATGCCGGTTTTTTCCTTTTCCTCCGCTTCGATCTTTGCCAGGGTGCCCGTGCCGCCGGAAACAATGTCGCGCAGGCGGTCGAGCTCGGCGTTGTAGCCCTTGCGGATCAGCCCGCCCTCGCGCAGGGTGAAGGGCGGCTCATCCACGATGGACGCCGCGACAAGCGCGCGCAGGTCGGAAAGCTCGTCCAGCTCCTCGGCCAGCACGCCGAACAGCGGTGCGTGCAGCGCGGCGGCCTTTTCGTGCAGCTCCGGCAGCGGGCGGCAGCCGGTCTCAAAGGAAACGAGATCGCGGGCATTGGCCGTGCCGGTGACGACGCGCGCCATCACGCGCTCCAGATCGGATACCTCGCGCAGCAGCTCCGCGATGTCCTCGCGGCAGACGGTGTCGCCCGCCAATTCTTCGACGGCGGCAAGGCGCGCGTTGATGCGCTTCGGGCTGAGCAGGGGCTTTTCCAGCCAGCTGCGCAGCAGGCGGCTGCCCATGGCGGTTTTTGTCTTGTCCAGCACCCACAGCAGGCTGCCGCGCTTTTCGCCGCCGCGCATGGTCTCCGTCAGCTCCAGATTGCGCCGGGCGGTGAGATCCAGCTCCAGAAAACGTCCGCTGACGTAAAATTCCAGCTCGCGCACGTGCGCAAGGCTCGTGCGCTGCAATTCCCGCAGCGTGTAAAGCAGCGCGCCGGCGCTCTTCCAGACCACGGGAAGCTGGGCGATGCCCAGCGCGTCCAGCGAGGCGCCGAACTGCTTTTCGACCGCTTTGGCGGTCGTTTTTTCTTCAAACAGGGCGTCCTCTCCCACGTCCGCGCAGCAGCCCAGACGCTCAGAGATGGCCTCGGTCAGCTCGGCGCAGGCGCGCGCCGTGCCGCCGCGCAGAATTTCTGCCGGGGCGAAGCGCCCCAGCTCCGAGAGCATCCGCTCCACGGCCTGCTCACCCTCGGCCACGGTGGCGTAAAACGCGCCCGTGGAGACGTCGCAGAAGCTCAGGCCGAAGCTGCCGCCCTCGCCGTAGACGCAGGCGAAGTAGTTGTTGCGGCTCTCGTCGAGCATGGAGCTTTCCGTGACGGTGCCGGGCGTGACG
>CAKUMR010000323.1 GCA_934667865.1 uncultured Oscillospiraceae bacterium
TCCACGGACTTGCCCTGCGCCTTGGAGACATCCGTCATGGTCAGAACCAGCATGGCAGGGGTATTGATGCCTGCATAATCCGCCAGCATGAACAGGCTGCGCTCCAGCTGCGAGGCGTCGGCAAGGATGCAGGTCAGCTCCGCACCGCCGGAGGCGATATAATCGCGGGTCACGATCTCCTCATCGGAGTTGGCGGACAGACTGTAGGTGCCGGGAAGATCAGCGACAAGGTATTTGACACCGTTTCGCGTAAACTCACCTTCGACCTTCTCCACGGTTTTGCCCGGCCAGTTGCCGACGTGCTGGTGTGCACCGGTCAGGGTGTTGAAAACAGTGGATTTGCCGGAGTTCGGCTGACCGAGAAGGGCGATTTTTCTTTCGTTTGCCATCACGCCTGCACCTCCACCTGTATCCGTTCGGATTCCGCCCGGTTCAGTGCGATCATTGTGTCGCGTCCGTAAACCAGAACGGGACGGTTTTTAACATTTTGGAGCATTTCCAACGGGCAGCCGATGTTCAGCCCGATAGAGGTGATGCGGGAAAGGTAACGCCGGTCGCCGGTAATGCCGATGATTCTGGCTTTCTGTCCCTCCCTGAGGTCGGTTAGCTTTTGCATGGGAGTATTCCTCTCTTTCCTGAATTTATATAAATCCCGCTTACGCAGAGTGCGCGGCTTGATTTAACTGGCGCTGGTTAGCCTACTCTAACTGATGCATAAAATTTTAAGGATCATAAGATCCCCAAAATTTTGTACCATCCGGAAGTGTAAAAATCCTGCAAGATCGAGATATGCCGCAGGGCAACATCCACTGGTGCATCATGTGCAATGATCTCAAATATGCCGGTGAACATGGAACTTACCACAATGTGGATCATCGTATCGTCCAAGTCAGAGCTGAGTCGCCCGGCCTTCTGCATCAAATGAACCAATGCGGCGCTGGATGCCGTCTCGATCGCAATAAGGCGCTCCGGATAATCTTCGTATTTTGTTCCGGCTGAACAGCAGACAATAAGTTTGAAGGCATCATAGTTCTGATAAATATATTTCAGAAAATCACTCGTACCGCCGTCTGAATTGCGGGTAAGCTCGGGAAGGTTCGCCAGCTGCTCATCCAACTCCTGTCGGGAATATGCTTCGCTGAAGGACTTGCATTGGTCATACAGGTAGTCGGCAGGGCCGGATACCAGAGCGTCGAACAGCGCTTCTTTGTTGGCATAGTAGCGGTAAAGCGCACCGGTCGTTACGCCGACGGAAGTGGCAATGCTGCGTACCGATGCCTGACGATAGCCCTTTTCAAGAAACTCGGACTTCGCTGCCTCCAGTATTCTTTCGGCGAGCTGATCGTTTCGTAATTGCATTTGTCCATCTCCATTCGGTAACAGCGTTATTCGATAACAATGTTATTATATCAGGGAGATTTACATTTGTCAATAGGAACACAGTATTTGAAAATAAATTTGATAGCCACGACCGATTTCCCCGTGAATAGTAACTTACAGCTACGCCGGTTGAGGGCGGCTTTAGCGCGATGCTTTGTAGGATTTGTCAGCGGCTTTGGGTCAAGATGCCTCAATCGTTTAAATTGTTACCTGTTTCAGGCGGTTCTGCACACTCTTCATAGTAAAATATCAACTGAGCCCCATATATAAAGAACGTGCCCACCGAAGAGAAAAAATCTCCTCGATGGGCTTATATTACGCTTGTTACTTATTCGGGATCTTCAGCTTCATACATCGTAAACGGAAAATGGCTGTTTCCCAGGGACTGCATCATTGCCAACGAAAACGGCGGTTACTACTTCTATGACTTCCGGACCACGGATTCCGAGCTGAACAAGCGATCCGCGGAGGAGCTGAAAGCGGTCTGCGAGGAAAAACAGGTCAAGCAGGTCATCACTTCTCATTCCGGGATTCTGAGCGCCTCATCGGCGTTTAGCCACATGAATGAGTCTCCCGCGTGGCGCGAGAAGGTTTTTGTTTTCTGCAGGGATGCGGATGAAAACCCGTATTCTATGTAAGACCTGTGTAAACAAAATACAGTGGCGGCATCCGACAAAGGTTAGGATTATCGGGTGCTCTTGGGATGCTTGTCTGCCCGGCGCCTCGGCAGCAGGCGGCGTCATATACACCTTCTTTTTGCCGACCTTGTAGGGATATTGCTTCTCCCAGCCCTCGTTCTGTGCCGTCCGGAACTC
>CAKUMR010000324.1 GCA_934667865.1 uncultured Oscillospiraceae bacterium
CCCCAGGGATGCTCGTGCAGCTCGTGGACATAGCAGATGTCAAAGTTCTTCAGATGCTCGCAGAACGCGTCCAGCCGCTCCTCCTCGAAATAAAGCTCTCCGGCGTTATTTTGGAGCGTCACGTCGTCCGTGCGGATGAACGACTTCCATGTCTCCATCGTCTGCAAAACGACGCCGCCCTCCAGCGTCACGTTCGCGCCGAAGTCGGCCGCGGCATCCAGTCCCAGCACGTCGTGATAAAACCGCTTGCTGGCTTCCATATCCCGGACCGCGATCAAGGTGCCTGTGTATTTCATAGCTTCCTCCGTATGTCTGAAAGTTTGTTCCGTACGATCTGCCGTGTCTGTTCTTCTTTGAGGATCTGCCTGCGATCCGGTTTACCCGGAAGCCGATCGGCACGTCGGCGGCGTCTGCCGGCAGACCGGGGAGGATCGCGGGACCCTCCCAAAAGTCAAATTTGCCCGCCGGGGCGCGCGGCGGCGCACCTTTCTGCCGGAACGCGCCGCTTCCTCACAAAAGTCCCAGCAGCGCCGCGGCGGCCGCGCTTTCCACCGCCTCCGCGCCGGTCTGCTCCGGCTGGCGGAGCCGCTTCAGATTTTCCAGCACCGACGGGGTGTTCACGGCGATGCGTCCCAGCGTCTGGCATCCGTCCATCTGCGCGCAGTCCGCGCAGGTGTTCAGCCCCTTTTCACGGACGCATTTGCGGATCTGGCAGAGACTGCCGCAGAAAGGCGTCTTTACGCCCTCCACGCGGCAGCCGGTGCAATGGATCATCTCCGGGGTGATGGGCACTCCGTTGAGCTTTGACCACAGCGCGGCGGTCTTTTCGCGCAGGGCGCTGTCGTTGGTGATGGTTGCGGTCCTGGCGTCGCATACTTCGCAGTCCAGCCCGCAGCAGGCGATCAGTTGATTCATCTCGATTCCTCCTCAAAAAGTGAAAGGCGCGGCTTCTTATACCGTCAGCGCTTCAAACCCGGCGCGCATGCTGTCCGCGGCCTGCGAAAACAGCGCCGGGAGCCGCTTTGTCTCATCCCTCCGGCCGGTCAGATACGCGACGATGGTTTCCTTGATCTGCCCGACGGCCGGCACGGCGCGGCGGAAGATCGCGGCGGCCGCGGCCATGGCCTCGTCATGATACTCTTTTCCAAGGCTCTCCAGCACCACAGCGGCCTTATCGAAGCCGCCGCCGAACGCGACGCTGTCCGGCTCGTTGATCCCTCGCAGGGCGTTGGGGACCGTGGGGACGGCGCCCAGAAACTGCACCATCTGATAAAGCTGCCTGTCATAGTCCTCGCGGCTCAGTTCGGTTTTCCAGCGCGGCAGCTCCTGAATGAATTTTTCAAAGCCCCGGCAGCCGACGAATCCCACCGGCGGATGCAGGAACAGCTCCTTTTTCCGGGCGAGGGCCTCCTTAGCGATCTCGTATTTTCCCCTGTCCGTGTGCATGCGGATCGTCCATACCGTGTTGGGCTTTGACAGCCCGGGATAGGCGCAGTCAAACGCCAGCCGCAGTTCGTCATAGGGAATGACCTGCGTATCTTCGCGGCCGCAGTCGCTGAAATACAGCAGTCCTTCCGCGTCGTCATAGCCAGTCGCCAGCTCATAATGGAACGGGATATGCTCTTTGTGATAGAGCTTTTCAAAGTGCGGCAGGTAGAACATATCCAGCGCGCCGATCATGCAGGGAAAGCCCGCGTCGATCTCGGCCCGGATTTTCGCCAGCGCCTTTTCAAAGGTTTTGTACTCGCATATTTTGTAGTCGAAACCGACGATGGGCGCGAGAAATTCGTACATCTGCCGCGTTCTGCCGTCGCCCAGCGCCACCATGCGCTTGAGCTGGGCCTTCGGCGTTTTCATATAGCAGAACGAGCCGAAGCTGCTCAGAACGTAAAAGAACTTGGGCGGCAGCGTTTCGCCCGTGTCCCGGATGTACAGATCCTCCACGCCGTTCCACATGCACGCGTAGTCGTCCATGCGGTGGGGGATCTCAAGCATTTTTCTCATTTCAGACCTTCTTTGTTCCTGTTTTCGCCTTGAAAGGGGAGGGGGCGGCGGCGCGCTCACCCGCCGATCAGCCCGCGAAAGACCGCGTCGCGGTCGAAACTGCCCGCCGCAAAGCCGGGGATCTCCTTGATGGACTTGCAGATGCTGACGCTGAACTGCGTCAGCATCCGGCCGATCTCACGATCGG
>CAKUMR010000325.1 GCA_934667865.1 uncultured Oscillospiraceae bacterium
GTGCAGGGCCTCTTGCAGCTTGCGGGCATCCCCTATGTCGGCCCGCACGTCGCGGCCTCCGCCGCCTGCATGGACAAGACGCTGACCAAGCTGGTCGCGGACAAGGCCGGTATCCGGCAGGCCGCATGGCGGCTCGTCACCGCGCAGGAGGTCGAAAACAGCCTCGACGCTGCGCTTGACCGGCTGGAAGCCGCCTTCCCCTATCCCATCTTTGTCAAGCCCGCAGGCACCGGCTCCTCCGTTGGCGTCGCCAAGGCAAAGAACCGCGAGGCGCTGGCCGCCGCACTGCGCAACGCCGCAAAATTTGACAAGAAGGTCCTTGCCGAGGAGTTCATCAACGGCCGCGAGGTCGAGGTCGCCGTTCTGGGCAACGATAACCCCGCCGCCTCCGTCTGCGGTGAGATCGACTCCGGCACGGAATTTTACGACTACGACGCGAAGTATATCTCCGACTGCGCCCGCCTGTATATCCCCGCCCGCATCGACGAGATGACTGCCGAGCAGGTGCGCGATGCGGCGGTGAAGGTCTTTACGGCCATGGGCTGCCGCGGTCTTTCGCGTGTGGACTTCTTCGTGACCTATGAGGGCAGCGAGATCGTTTTCAATGAGATCAACACCATCCCCGGCTTCACCTCCATTTCCATGTACCCCAAGCTGTTTGAGGCCAGCGGCATCCCCTATTCGGAGCTGCTCGATCAGCTCATCGAGCTGGCGCAGGAGAACTGATATGCGGGTGATTCTGAGCATCTCCGGGACGCAGCACTTCGGCGAGGACGCACCGGAAACCACGGAGCTCGTCACCGAGGGCGAGCTGGAGCGCAGGGGTGGCGCGCTGATCCTCTCCTACGAGGAAAGCGAGCTGACCGGCATGGAGGGCACCGTGACGACCTTCCGCATCGCGCCGCCGGTCATCACCCTCCAGCGCACCGGCGCGGTCGAGTCCAAGATGGTCTTTACCGAGGGCGTAGAGGACCGCTCCTTATATGATATGGGCTTCGGCGCGCTGATGATCACAGTCTGCGCCGACACGATCCGCTCGGATATGAGCGAAACCGGCGGCACGCTGGATGTGACCTATTCCATCGTCATCGAGCAGGCCGCCGCCGGCTCGGTACACTACCGCATCACCGCCCGCCCGAAGGAATAAACAAACTCCCGCACAGGCTCTGCCTGTGCGGGAATTTTGTATTTTATTCCGATTTCTTTCCCCGCGGGTGCGGTGTGACGCCCCACTCCGGCAGCGGCAGCCGCTGCATCGCACCGAAGACGCGGTTTTTGAGGTCGGGATAGGTCGCGGAAAGCGTGACGATCAGATCCTTGATCTCCTGCCGCTTCGTGTGCTTGTCCGAGGGACAGACATTATGAACGACGGGGAGCTGCTGCGACTCAGCAAAGCTGCGCACCATTCCCTCAGTCAGATAGAGCATGGGGCGGATCTGGGTCACGCCGGTGCGGTCGAGATAGGTCACAGGCTGGAAGCAGCTCAGCCGCCCCTCAAACAGCAGGCTCATCAGGAAGGTCTCCACCGCGTCGTCGTAGTGGTGGCCGAGCGCGATCTTATGAAAGCCCTGCGCCAGAAGCGCCTGATTCAGCGCGCCGCGGCGCATTTTCGCGCACATGGAGCAGGGATTTTTCTCCTTGCGGTATTCGAAAATGATCGGGCCGATCTGCGTGGGAATGCGCTGAAAGGGGATGCCCAGCTTGGCGCAGTAGTCCTCCACCGGGGAGAAATCCATGCCCGGCAGGCCCATGTCGATAGTGATGGCGGTCAGGTCGTAGGGCTCCGGGTAGTATTCCCGCAGCGCGGCCAGCAGCGTCAGAAGCGTCAGGGAGTCCTTGCCCCCGGAAACGCCCACGGCAATCCTGTCATTTGGTTCGATCATTCGGTAGTCGTCGATGCAGCGCCGCATCAGTCCCATCATTCTTTGCATTTTGCGATAGTCTCCCTGTAATACGGATGATTTGCCTTTTGAGAATTCGAGAGAAAACAAGAGTATTTGAGAGAATCCGAGAGTTCTTCCGAAGAAAAATGAAATTCTCAAAAAAGTTGCTTGACAGCAGGTTTTCCTTGTGGTATAAAGAGAAAGCTGCGTACTCGTATTGTACGCGCAATCCTTGAGTTTGTCAAAATATTTATTATCATAGTACGGAGGAAATCACTCATGTCCACTACTCTGGTCAGAAA
>CAKUMR010000326.1 GCA_934667865.1 uncultured Oscillospiraceae bacterium
CCCGTATGCAGGAGATGGTCCTCAATGTCATGGACGAGTGCGGCCTTGCGCCGTACTTCCTGCACCGCTTCCCGCACCAGTTCTCCGGCGGCCAGCGGCAGCGTATCGGCATTGCCCGCGCGCTGGCGACCAACCCGAAGTTTGTGGTCTGCGACGAAGCCGTTTCCGCGCTGGACGTTTCCATTCAGGCGCAGATCATCAACCTGCTGCTTGACCTGAAGGAACGCGAGAACCTGACCTATATGTTCATCACGCACGACCTGAGCGTCGTTAAGTACATCTCTGACCGCGTCGGCGTTATGTACCTCGGCTCCATGGTCGAGCTGGCGGATGCGGACGAGATCTTCCAGCACCCCGTGCACCCCTACACCGAGGCACTTCTGAACGCCATCCCGACCACGGATACCGTCGGCGGCAGAGAGCTTTCCATTCTGGAAGGCGACATCCCCAGCCCGGTCAATCCGCCGAAGGGCTGCAAGTTCCACACGCGCTGCAAGTACTGCACGGAGATCTGCACGCAGGTCGTCCCGGCGTGGGAAGAGGTTCGTCCGAATCACTTCGTCGCCTGCCATCATAAGCTCAAAATTGAGGAGTAAATTCCATGCTGTTTCAGCGAAAAGTTGACCGTGCAATGCGGCTGCAAAAGGAAGAAAATGACCGGATCGACCGGGAGCACCTCCCGGAGGATAAGGAAAAGATTCCCCTTGAAAAAAAGGACACGTGGGCGATGATCCTCTCCGCGTGGCTGGTTTTCATGCCGATTGCCATCGTCATCCTGCTCGTGATCGCATTTGGAGCATATTTCCTCTTTATACACTGAGTGCGTGTTTGTATTTGCACCGCCGCAGCGCGAAGTCCGAATAAGAAAACTTAGATTAAGCCCCGCAGACATTGTCTGCGGGGCTTAACTGTTTTTCAGCCATTCGCCGAAGAATTTTCTGCTGGAACAAGTCATTTTCTCACAGCGCTACTTGTGTGTAACGCAAGGGAAAAGGGCGCAGCTCCGGCGGAAAAGGTTCGGCGAAGGGTCTATGGTTTCTTACGAGGGCGCAGCCGCGAACGCGGCGTGGCTTTTCTCCAATGAAATATTTTTGACAAAGTACATTGACAGACATAGTAATTTGAGGTATAATGCTGCTGTGAGGTGGTGGGTATGTCGGAGATCAACAGTGACCTAATCCGCGGGCACATTGACGCGATCATTCTGCGCGTGCTGCTGGATGGGGATAACTACGGCTACGAAATTATGAAGTCCGTTGCGCTGCACAGCGGGAACGAATACGAGCTCAAGGAGCCGTCGCTCTATACCAGTCTGCGTCGCTTGGAAAAGCTAGGGAGGATTCAGAGCTACTGGGGCGATGAAACGCAGGGCGGACGGCGGAAATACTATCGCATTACGCAGGAAGGCCGCACGGCGTATCAGGACGCGCTGGCGCAGTGGCTCCATGCGAGCAGAATTATAACCTTGCTTTTGAAGGGAGAGAGCGAAAATGGATGAGCTGAAGGAATATGTGCGCGCCCTTTTCCGGCATCAGCCAAAGACGCTGGAAACGGAAGAGCTCCGGGCGGAAATTCTGAGCAATATGCAGGCGCATTGCCTTGACCTGATGGCGCAGGGCCTTCCGGAAGCGGAAGCCGTCGCACAGGCGAAGGCGGCGCTGCCCTCCGTCGACGGCCTTGTCGAGGATGCGCAGCTCACGCAGGCCGGGGCCTATGCGGCGGATTGCGCGCTTACGGCGCTTTTGTACAGTGCTCTGTTCTGGATCCTGTCCCTGCCGCTGTTTTTCACCGGCGCGCGCTTTGTGCCGTGGCTCGGCCTGCTTCTGACCGCTGCGGCGGGGATCGTCTGGCTTTGCCTGCGGAGGTGCAGGACGGCGGACGCCTTCCTGTCTGTCCGGAAAAGCGCGCGGAGGAAGCGCATGGTCTGGCTTCTCTGGACGGCCTTTGCAATTGTCAGCTGTGCGGTGGCGGCAGCGGTGCTCTTCGGCAGCAATCTCTGGTTTCAGCGCCCCGTAACGGTCAGCGGACCCTATCAGGCAGCGCAGCTTGCCTCATGGTTCTATGCGCCGCTTCTGACGGTCGCGCTGCCGCTGTGCGTTTCCTCCTGCGACCGGCGGCTGAGAAAATTTGAAAAGAGGAATGATGATGAATAAACGAGCGATTCTGGTG
>CAKUMR010000327.1 GCA_934667865.1 uncultured Oscillospiraceae bacterium
GGTCTGCTCCTCGAGCGACTCGCGCAGCTTCATCGGGCCGCGCCGTGCGTCGATCACGGGCCGGATGCCGATGGCGGGATACTGTCCGATATAACGTTCCATAGGTTCCTCCTTTAGTCCTTTGCGTGCAGCATGGGATCGTCCGGCTGCCAGACCTGATAGCCCGGGTGGCGGCCGGTGATGCGGTAATAGCTGCGCAGGTCGATGAGTTTGTCAATGTTTTCGCAGCTGATGTCGCGGCTGCCGCCGAGAATCACCGCATTGATCGTGATTTTCGCCCAGAGTTCGAGGCTCTCCATGCGGTAGAAGGCCGTGATAACGTCGCTGCCCACGGCCAGCGCGCCGTGGTTTTCCAGCAGCATGACATCGTGCTCCTGCAAATACGGCTCAATGGCGTTCGGCACCTCGACGGTCGAGGGCGTTCCGTAGGGGGTCAGCGGAACGGCGCCGATCGCCGCAACGTCCTCGATCATGTTGTACATATCCATGGCCTTGTGCGCAACGGCAAAGCCCGTCGCGCCGGGCGGATGCGCATGGATCACGCTGCGCACATCCTCGCGCTTGTCATAGCAGCGCAGGTGCATCTTCAGCTCACTCGACGGCCGCAGTCCCTCGGCCGCCTCAAGGACATTCCCCTGCCGGTCCACGCGCAGGAGCTTCTCCGGCGTGATGAAGGACTTGCTCATGCCGGTCGGCGTGGCGAGGATCGTGCCGTCGTCCAGCAGCGCACTGACGTTGCCGTCGTTCGCCGCCACCCAGCCAAGCTGCCACATCTTGTGGCACACGTCGCAGATCTGTTCTTTGATTTCTGTGATTTGATTCATTGGCGCTCCTCCTTACTATTTGACAACGCCCTTTTTCAGGATGATATTTGCATATGTTGCTTCTTCGCCGGTTGCAATAACCGCGAAAGCCGCTTTTGCGCGTTCATAAAATGTAAAGCGGTCAATTTGTCCCAGACGAACATTGTCATCCAGTTTGACCGCAATTGATTGATACTCTGACCAAATCGGCGGCTCGACCGTGTCGTTCCCAGAAAGCTGCATCAGAATAAAGTTCTGTTCTGCATAGGTATCCAGAGGAATCAGAGTGAGGACACTTTCCAGCATCTCGGCTCCGCCGCTGGCATCCGCACGAACCACGCGCTGTCCGCAGCGCTCCGCCGGGAAATTGCCGTCCGCAATGACGATCTCGTCACCATGCCCCATCTCGCAGAGAATTTTCAGCAGATCCGGCGATACATTCTTCGGGATTCCTTTTAACATGTTTGTTCCCTCCTTCACAAAAAGGCCGCTGCACCCGCGGCGGCCTTTTGCAATCAATTATTTCAGGCACATCTTCTGTGCAACAATAAACGTTCTTCCCTGAAAGCTGTAAGGATTTTCACCTGCACCGCTTGCGCAGAAAAGATAATCCGGCTTTCCTGTATCGTCAAAGAGAATCCATGGGCGCTCCATGTTTCCCTGCCGTGTTTGACGTCCGTCCTTCCAGTTGAGATACCGGGAATAGACCTTTGGTTCATCCGGAATTTTAAAATGCAGGCAATCATCACTTTCGGCATAGAATCCGCTGCCCCATTCACCGGTAATGCCGCGGCTTCCGTTTTTGCTGTCATCCTTTGCAAGCAGGCAGAACTTTTTACGCTCCGCATCATACCAGAGAAATGGGTCCTCAACATGGAAGTCGGGATCGTCAAAGGTGAGAATCGGTTCATCCGAAAGACGTTGAAACTCACCGTCCGGCTGCTCCGCCACCGCAACACCAAGCATCAAGGGTTCTCCAACCGCACGCCGTGATTTATAAACCAGATAGGTCTTGCCGCCTGGCAGAATTGCCGCCGCCGGATTTGTGGTGATCGTACAATCCCAATGAGAACAGTCGCGCGGAGAAAGGATCGGCCGTTCTCTACGCACAAACTCGCCGTAAATGGAGTCCGCAACTGCCACGCCGATACGCTTTCGATTCCATACCTCCAGATTTCGTTCCGGCGAGGTCTCCTCTCCCTGCGGTATCTCACCGCCGTATGACGTGCCCATATAGTAGAGATAGAACTTTCCATTAAAGTATCGAATGCAAGTGTTGAAGAAGTTAAAAAGTCGGGATAGTAATGGAAGGGATTATCTTTCCCAATCATTTCTGCCCCGACGGTG
>CAKUMR010000328.1 GCA_934667865.1 uncultured Oscillospiraceae bacterium
GTCCAGCTCGGTCCGATTCCATGCGGAGAAGACTCGATGCATTTCCTCGTTGCTCATGCCGAGACCGTCGCGCATAAGCTGGTAGACCTCGCAGATGAGCTGCATGTCGCCGTATTCAATGCCATTGTGGACCATTTTGACAAAGTGACCGGCGCCGTTTTCGCCGACCCAATCGCAGCAGGGAGCGGTTCCAACATGGGCGCTGATGGCCTGGAAAATGGGACGGATATGGGGCCAGGCTGCCGGACTGCCGCCGGGCATCAGGCTGGGTCCCTTCAGAGCGCCCTCTTCTCCGCCGGAAACACCGGTGCCGACATACAGCAGCCCCTTGCTTTCCACATAGGCCGTACGGCGTATGGTGTCGGGGAAGTGGGAATTGCCGCCGTCGATCAGAATGTCCCCTTCGTCCAGAAGGGGAAGCAGGGCCTCGATCAGCTCATCGACAGCCTGCCCGGCCTTGACCATCATCATGATCTTGCGCGGCCTTTCCAGCTGCGCCGCCAACTCCGGAAGACTGTGGCAGCCAACGATGCTGCGGCCCCTTGCACGGCCGGATAGGAAATCGTCCACCTTTGCGACGGTGCGGTTATAAACCGCGACGCGGAATCCCTTGGATTCCATATTCATGACCAGATTCTCGCCCATGACGGCGAGTCCGATCAGACCGATGTCTGCTTTCTTCATGCTTCTTACCTCTGTACTCTGGCGTTTCCCGCGTAGATGTCCCAGAGCTGTTTTTCATCTGCGGGTTGCGCATAATCGTTGAATGTCGATACGGCCATGACGCCGCTGGCCCAGCCGAATTGCAGCCACTTTTCCGGTCCCCAGCCGCGCAAGATCCCATAGAGCAGACCGCCGGCAAAGCCGTCGCCGCCGCCGATGCGATCCATTACCTCGATGGGCCGGGCCGGCTCAATATACCATGTTCCGCCGGACAGCAGAATTGCACCCCAGAGATGCTCGTTTGCAGAAACGACCTGACGGAGCGTCGTGGCAAAGCACTGCACATGGGGATACTCTGCGCGTACCTGTTCGATCATGCCCTGAAAAGCGGAAATTTTGGAATTCAGATCTTTTCCTCCCGTTTCGGGACCTTTACAGCCGAGACAAAGCTGGAAATCTTCCTCGTTGCCGATCAGGATGTCGGAAAGCGCGGCAATTTCGCGGAAAGCCTCAGCCAACTCCTGCTCACGGCCCTTCCAGAAGGAGGCCCGGTAATTCAGATCAAAGGAGATCAGCGTCCCATGCGCCTTGGCTGCTCTTGCAACCTCCACGCAGCACCGCGTGGTGCTTTCGCTCATCGCCGCGATCAGTCCGGACAGGTGGAGAATGCCGACTCCCTCTTCCCCGAAAATTCGTTCCAGATCAAACTCTTCCGTCCGGATGGTGCGTCCGACCTCGCCGGCGCGATCATTCCAGACACGCGGCGCGCGCATCCCGTAGCCGGAGTCAGAAATGTTGAACTGATGGCGGTACCCCCATGGCCCGCCCTGTTCGACTTCGGCTCCCTCATAATGGATATTTCTGGCGCGCAGCTGTGCTTTTAAGAAGGCGGAAATGGGACTGCCTTGAATAAATTTTGTCAGCGCCAGACAGCTGCAACCAAGAGAGGAGGCGACGTTCATCACATTGGTTTCGGCGCTGGTCGCCTGAAGATAATAGCGGTCGGTCTCCAGCATAGTCAGGCGGTTTTCCGGTGTGAGCCGAACGCCCATGCTGGTGAGTGCAGCAATGGCATAGCGCGGATTTTTTCTGAGATTCATTTCTGTTCCTCCTGAGAGTGCTGCGGCGGGAACAAAGTCCCGCCTGCGGTCAAGCGTTTGATTCAAAGCAAATACAGACGGGCGAGGGGAAACGTGTCCAGCCGTGCTGTGTCAGGCTGCCGTTTTCCGCAATGGAAAAAACGGTGATATTGTCGCTGTCCTGATTTCCGACGAGAAGCCACGCCCCGGAGGGGTCAATCGCAAAATTGCGCGGCGTTTTTCCACCGCAGGGGATGCGCTGCAGCAGACGGAGAGAGCCGTCCGGCATAATGCTGAAGCAGCACAGGCTGTCATGTCCGCGATTGGAGGCGTAGAGATAGCGGCCATTTGGCGTCAGATGCAGATCCGAACAGATGTTGCAGGAACGATCAAAGTCTGCTGGGA
>CAKUMR010000329.1 GCA_934667865.1 uncultured Oscillospiraceae bacterium
AAGCTGGCTTACACCCGCGCCATGGTCACCGCTGCCCTCAACGGCGACTTCGACCACATTGAATTCAAGCATCACGATGTCTTCAACGTTGACTATCCCACCAGCTGCCCGAACGTCCCCGACGAGATGCTCGACGCACGCGGCCTGTGGGCGGACAAGGCTGCTTACGATGCACAGGCAAACAAGCTGGCTACCATGTTCGCTGAGAACTTCGCAAAGAAGTATCCGAATATGCCCGCTTACATTGCCGAAGCAGGCCCGAAGGCGAAGTAAGTGCCCTCAAAAACCCCGTCCCCCCTTTCGAGGGACGGGGCTTTGTGATGTCTTTCGGCCCGCACCGAAGGACCTTCGGCGGCATCGCGCCGCCGGAGCCGATTTTCCTCAGGTCCATTCCGGAGTGCGCTTTTACGTAAAAAAACGTAAAAAGGGTGGCTACTTTGCGCGCCCCGCTGTAATGGAGTGTCCGTGGCTCTTTGAGCCACGGACCTTAGAGGCTTGATTAAAACGAAGTATTTCCAGATTTCGGAGGGAAAGATAGTGTGAAAGACTACGCCCGCAGGCGTGTCCAGAGCGCAACCGCCGCTTTGCGGCGGCTCTTAGCGCGCGGGAAACCGTCAGGGTTGTCTTTCGCGTTCAATCACCCCTGCCCGCAGGCAGAAAACTGCCGAACAAATTCTTTTGTTCGGCAGTAGCACGTGGCATAAGAAAATAACAAATTTTCTTATGCCATGGCCGTGGCTCTTTGAGCCACGGCCAGCAGAGGTAGTTATGAAATTTTTTGCCGCCGTTGGCCATCCGCAGATCTTTCCGCGGCATCGGCGGGCGTCTGAAGCAGTGGCATCCGCTTCTGATGGTTTCAGGATACCAGCCAATCATGGAAAATCTGTGAACAGACTTTGAAAAAAGAAAAAATCATGCAAGCGCCGCCCGATAAAAGGCGTCGATGCGCTGCATCAGCTCCTGCCAGACACCGCCGGTGATGGATTTGTCTACACCGGCGTAAAATTCTGCCCGGACGTCCTGCGGGATCTCGCCGTTGTATGTATCATATAGTGCGGCATAGTCCCGGTTGATCTGCGCAACATAATCCGTGTATTCCTGCGTGTGCGGGCGCAGCAGGCTCATATGGCCCTCGTCCTCCAGCAGGAGAAATTCCACGTTCGGATTCGTAATGCTTTCGCGCTGTGCGGCAAGCGCCGCGCCGTCCGGCCGGACGGTCGTGTCCGCCAGACCCTGCACGATCAGAATGGGCGTATCGCAGCCGTTCACCGCATCGACCGCGGAGCCGTTTGCCGCGCTGCCGAAGAGCACCCACTGGTGCAGCAGCACGAAGGGCGCGCCCAGATAAACGACCGGGCCGCAGTAGGCGCTGGCCGTTTCGCACATCATTTTCATGGGGGAGGAACAGCCCGAAAGGCTGACCGACGCGGTCACATCATGGTCATAGGCCAGAATTTCCGCTGCGGCGTAGCCGCCCCAGCTGTGGCCGAAGAGCAGCACGGGGAGTCCCGCCAGCGCGGCGTCCTCCTCGATGCAGTCCAGCGCAGCGTCCAGATCCAGCACGGACTGGGACAGGCCGACGGTCGTCTTGCCCTGCGAGGCGCCGGTGCCGGTGGCGTCGTAGGCAAATACGCTGTAGCCCTGATCGACAAACCACATCGTCTGCGGCAGATAGGTTTCCGCTGTCGCGCCGAGGCCGTGGGAGATCACGACAAGCGCCTCGCCCGGCTCGCCGTAGACCCAGCCGGTGAGAAGATTTTCACCGGAGTAAAAATGCAGCTCCCTGCGGGGATAGTCCTGCGCCACATCCGCGTAGAGCGGCCATGCGCTGACCGTCTGCGCATCCACGCGGTGAAATTCCGCGGCAAAAACGATATGCGTCGCGGCGACAGAGCCGCAGACATAGACAAGCAGCACCGCTGCGATCAGAATTTTCCACTTTCTTTTCATGCGCTCTTTCCTTTCCCGCGTCGTGTAACTCAGTATACCGCGCGGGGCTTCAAATGTCAAACACGGAAATTCCTCCGTTCCCACGGAGTTCATAGAGAGGAGAACGAAGATGAAGTATGTATTTGTATTGGGCGGCGTCGTGTCGGGTCTCGGCAAGGGCATCACCGCCGCATCCCTGGGC
>CAKUMR010000330.1 GCA_934667865.1 uncultured Oscillospiraceae bacterium
GGACGCCCAGAATACCGCCGATGCCGGTCAGCACGCAGGCTTCGGTCAGGAACTGCGCGAGGATGCGGCGGCGCTTCGCGCCGATGGCCTTTTTCAGGCCGATTTCCGTCGTGCGCTCCGTGACCGTCACGAGCATGATGTTCATAACGCCCACGCCGCCAACCAGCAGCGAGATACTGGCGATCCAGATAAGCTGCTTGTTCGTGGAGCTGCTCATCTCCTGAAGCTGCTCCGCCTGCTTCAGCAGATCGTCACTGCGATAGGAGAAGCCATTCTTAGATGCCAGCGGCGCGACCTGATGCTCGGTCAGATAGTCCGCCACAGCCTTGCCCGCGCGGGTCATGTCGTCCGTGGAAGCCGCACGAACGGCAACGTTCTGCGGCTCGTCAAAGCGGTATGCCAGCGCCCACGCACCCTCCGGGATGAAAATCCGTCCGTTGGACTCGTTGGCGTACATATTGTAGTCCTCTTCGGAATTGATTTTCGGCTCAAAGGCAGACTTGAGCGCGGCAACGCCGATCACCGTAAAGGGCTCGCCGCCAATCTCTACGATCCTGCCCACGGGATCGCCGTGGCCAATCAGCGAGGTCGCCGCTTTTTCGTCCAGAATGACGACCTTCTTTGCAGCCTCGTATTCCCCTGCCGCAAAGCCGCGCCCCAGCTTGATCTGGTAGCCGTTGACGGAGAAATAGCTGTCGTCAATGCCGTAGATTGAACCGCTGAAAGAGCTGTTCTGATAGAAAACCGTGTTGTCGGCAGAAGTGCGCTTGCGGAAGAGCGTCACGTCAGCCACGCCGTCGAGCTTACGCATTTCGTCCTTCCGGGCGTTATCAATCACCTTGACGCCAAGGGGATTGCTATTATACATCATGTCGTAGCTCATGTCGTTCTGATAGAGCTGCACGGTCACAACATTATTGCCCGAGCCGATCAGGTTCTGCTTGATCTGCTCGTTGGTGCCCTTGATGGTGGAAATGATCGTGATGATGGAAGCAATACCAATAATAATGCCGAGCATGGTCAGGAAGGAACGCAGCTTATGCCCAAGGACGCCCTGCAATGCAAGATGTACATTCTCAAACATTTCCGATTCCTCCTTAATAGTAAATTCCGGAATTGCCGGGAGAGTAATAGCCGGACTCACCCTCGTCTTCCACCGTCTTTGCCCCATCCTTGACATTCTTGCCATAGGGGAAGGCAATGTAGTCCTCCTCCGTCAGGCCGCTCAGGATGCGGACATAGCCCCAGACCTGCTCACCGGTCGACACATAGGTCTTTTTCAGCAGGCCATCCTCGCCGCGCTTGTAGACATAGGCGCGGGTTCCCTCGGTACGCACATACATGGCCTCCAGATACAGGGCGCTACCGTCGGTCTGGCCGCTGTTGCCGAAGTAAACGGTAACATAGTCTCCCTCCTGCAATTCCGCGTCCGCAGCGACCGCAATCATCGCACTGTAATAAGATGTGTTGGGATTGGAGGAGCCGTAGTAGTCGTCGCCGCTGGTGGGCGTATCGGAAACGGAGTCGATCGTGCCCTCCGCAGTGACCATGCCGTTCATGCCCCAGCTTTCCACGCGCACGGCCGCGCCGGTGGTGAACTTTTGCAGGTCGAATTCACTCAGGGTGGCCTTCACGTAATAGCAGCCGCCGCCGGATACGGTCACGACGGGCTGATTCTCCTGTGCCGCCGTTTTCGGATCGTTGAGGGCAATGACCGTACCGTCCACAAGCGCGGTCACAATACCGTTCTCCGCCTCGACCTTCATCTTCTCGTATTCGACCTGTGCCTGACGATAGGCAAGGTCACAGTCACGGATCTTCACCTGCTGCTCCGCGCGCATCTTTGCGATTTCTGCTGCGGTATAGCCGGAGCTGTCGTCCGGAATATCCGGCTCCACGGGCGCGGGGTCCGGCTTGTCATCAGCAACCTCCGGCGGGGTGAAGTAAGCAAACTTCATTGCGCCGGTGTCGGCATTGCGGCTGAGCTTGAGGCCCCATGTCTGCCGCAGCTCGCCCTTGACCGCGTTTTCCTCGCGGATCTCAAAGGCGATCCACACCTCCGCCCTGTCTGCCAGCAGTGCTTCCAGGAAATCGGAATCAAATTCCACACCCTCCGCCGTCAGATAG
>CAKUMR010000331.1 GCA_934667865.1 uncultured Oscillospiraceae bacterium
ATTCCAGTTTTCAATTCCCGGCGCGTAAGGAATCCGCCGCGCGTTCAATTCCCGCGCGATTTGCAGCAGAGAGGCCCCGGAAAGATACCGTTCAAAGATTTCCGCAAGCACTGCCGCTTCATCGCCATTGACGACCACCGTGCCATGATTATAGGCATAGCCAAAGGGAAGCATCCTGTTTTTCATGCGTTTGTACAGCGTCCTTTCTCCGGTATTATTTCTGTAAGCTCCAGACCGCCGAGCAGCTTGAAGCGCAGCTCCTCATTGCGAACTGCGGCAATCTCCGTAATGATCTGTTCCAGAATGCCTTCGTCATCCTCGCCGGTTTCCAAAAATTGATTCAGTATTTTCAGGTCATCGAGTTGCCCATCGTTTTCCGCTTCTGCCAGAAGCCTTCGCCGTTCAAGCCGAAGGTGATTGATCGCGCCGTCCAACACGTCCGCCTGTGCCGCATAGTCCGATGCAGTCAAAATTCCCTTGGTATGCAGCCGTGTAACAACCAGCTTCTGCGCACTGCGATCTGCCAGCACCTTGTCAATTTCGTGCAGCCGCGCTTGATTCCCGCAGGAATACTCATTCAACAGCGTAAGCTGCTGAATCAGTGGCGGAAGAATATGTTCCCGATTGGCCCGCAGCTTTCGCAAAAGCAGGGAGAATGCATTTATGACTTCCTCCTCACGGACTCGTACCTTCCGGCAATTCGAAGCACCGGAGTTTTGAAAAGCGCAGCTCCAGTAGGCAGTGCCGTTGCAGCAGAGCCGGCGCAGGCTCCTTCCGCAATCCGGACAACGCAGCAGACCGGAAAGGCGGTGTTTTCCCCTGTCGGTACGCCACACCTGCTGCCGCTGCCTTCGCAGCGCCTGCACCGCCGCGAAGTCCTCGCGGCTGATAATCGCCGGATTGCTGTTTTCCACATAGTACTGCGGCAGCTCCCCATGGTTGTATTTTTCACGAAAGGGAAGGGTCTGCGTTGTATACTTCTTTTGCAGCAGCGCGTCACCGACATAGCGTTCGTTGCCGAGCAGATAGCTGATGCCGGTAGCGCGCCATTGCTTCCCTTCGCGGCGCGTGCGGATACCCTCCTGATTGAGCACATCGGCAATCGCCTGTCTGCCCAGTCCTTGCAGATACAGTGCAAAAATACGCCGGACAACGGCAGCCTCCGTTTCATCGATCAGCAATTTTCCGTCGATCAGGCGGAACCCATAAGCGGGATAGGTACAGTTAAACTCCCCCGACGCCATCCGCTTCCGGTAGCTCCAACGCACATTCCCCGATATGGCCAGGCTTTCCTGCTGCGCGGCCATACCGGGGAATGTGATAATCATTTCATTGTCCATTCGGGCGGTGTCAATGCCCTGTTCCTCAAAGAGCACGCTGACGCCGTGCTCCGAGAGCATCCGCAGCGCCGCGAGCAGCTCCTGCGTGTTACGCGCAAAGCGCGAGACGGATTTGACGATGATGCGGTCGATCTTGCCTTTCCTGCAATCCCGCATGAGCCGCAGGAAATCGTCGCGCTTCTCGGCGCAGGTGCCGGTGACGGCTTCGTCGGCGTAGACATCCACGAGCCTGTACTGCGGATTTTGTTTGCAGTAGTCGGAGTAGTATTGGATCTGCGCGGCAAAGGAATGGCGCTGATCCGCAGAACCGCTGGACACCCGGCAGTACGCCGCCAGCCGGATCTCTGACGCTTCTTTCTTCTCTGCCGTGATCTCGGTGACTGTTTTCATGGGACGCTCCCTCCTTTTTTGTAACACAGACAATACCACAAAGGTTCGGAACTATCCAGTGTTATTTTTTTATTTTTTGGGTTTAATATAAAGCTGCGTTGCATGATACCGTGCAGCGCTGAGCGCAGTAATTTCCGCGACCTCGGCTTCGCTGAGCAAGTCCAGCGTTTGCAGAAGCTGAAGCAGTCCGACACTGTAAGCGAAGGCCGCAAGCTCGGCCGATTCTTCCTGCCTCACAGCAATCCCTCCATGTATTTGATCCCAAAGCTGGCGAGCAGTGCGCGGTCAATCCTGCCCATGGTTTCCTTATCCAGACGGGCGAGGCGAACGCCAAGGCGGGATTTGTCCAGCGTGCGGATCTGCTCCAGAAGGACGACGGAATCGCAGCG
>CAKUMR010000332.1 GCA_934667865.1 uncultured Oscillospiraceae bacterium
GTGAACTTTTTTGTCAAGCTGAATTCCGCCTATTCCGACGGCGAGCTGAGCGCAGATTACTACACGCCGTCGATTTTCGGCACCTATCTCGGCGGCGTCCCGGCCGGTTCAGATGCGAACTCGCTCAATCGGGATTACGGCATTCAGATGGATGACAGCAAGACCTATCTGGAAAACGACAAGGCAATCCGCGCACTCTATGGCAATGCCTCCGGAGTCTGGCTTGCGCAGATCCCACCGGATCAGCTCGTTTTTGAGCGGTTGAAGGACTATGTGCAGGGCGGCGGCGCGCTGAGCGTGCAGAATGATGCGGGCGAGTTTGAGACGGTCAATGTCAACGATCTCAACGAAAACGCCTTTGCCATTCGCTGGTATGTCTTTAAGATCGTAAGCGATAACGGCATTCAGAACTGGCATATTGATGGCGTTCTTATCCGCAAGGAAGGCAAGGTGCACACGACCAAGACCTTCTCCGGTAATGAAACGTTGATTGAGCGCGCGAAGGAAGGCTTCTATATTTGCGCCGTCAATAAAAGCGCGACGAAACGCTATATCATGACCATCACCGAGCCAACCGAGGCAGAGCGGCAGCGCATCCTTGACGAACGCGGCCTGACGGCGGCACAGATCAGCGCATGGCTCACGCCAGCGGAGACCGACAGCGGCGGCCGCAATTTCCTTTGGGAATTCGGGGACGTCGATTACGGCGAAGAATGGTCGATCACGGAGTATCCGCCCGACCTGTCGGAGCTGGCGGACTATGCCGAGTGGGTCGTCGTGGACGCGTCATCCTCCAATCAGTCGGCCAGCGGCATCGGCACCAGCGTTACGGTCAACGGCATCACCCACGCGACGGATATTGACAATCCGGAGTGGCTGCGCGTGGAATTCAACAATATCTATTTCCGTGCCAACTCTCTGATGCTGAAAAAAGAGGACGCCGCCACCGGCCGTTCGCTGGCGGGCGCACAGTTCCAATTCTATCAGGCGGGCACATTGATGACCTTTGACTACGATGAAGAAGCCGGCCTGTATACCTACGATTCTCACGGCGACGGCGCGTACAGCACGCTGACCTGCGACGGCTATACCAACATCTCTACCAGCGGCTTTGCCTATGACATGGGCGATATTACGGTCCGCGAGATTACGGCGCCTGAAGGCTACGGACTCGTCGGCGATGTGACCATCGGCTATGTGACGGACACGACCGGCAACGGAACGGCCGGCAGCGACATTGGTCTGACGACTGACGTGCCTTTTGCCAGATATGACCGCGGCCTTCTGACGATCGAGAACCGCGCGGCCCAAAATGAGGTCACGGTTTTCAAGCACTGGAATTGCCAGGACACCGAGCGGGAGGACGTAATCGTGCAGCTGCTGGCTAACGGCAGCGCCAACGATGCGGCAGATATTCTCAAGAGCAGCGGTCAGTCCGCAACACAGACGCTGACTGCCGTACACGGTTGGTCACACACATGGACGGACGTTCCCGATTATGCCAACGGTGTGCGCGTCACATGGACTGTTCGTGAAATGAAGATCGGAAACGAGCTGCGCAAAGCGGACGGAACCTTTGCCAACTGGATCGTCAGTTACCGTTCCGTGGCTTTTGCAGGCGGCACGAGCTTAATCATAGAAAACACACCCAAGCGGCCGATGCTGTATCTCGAAAAGGTCGATCATGTGACCGGAGCGGCATTGCGCGGCGCGGAGTTCAAGCTCATTGCCGTCGATGCCGACGGTACGCCGCTGGCAAACGCGGTGGAAAAGACCGCCGTGACGGGCGCTTCCGGCTCCCTGAATTTTGATAACCTGCGATACAATCAGCGCTATCGTCTGATTGAGAGCATTGCGCCGGAGGGCTATTTTGCCTATGAAAAACCGGCATATTTCACACTGGCCGAGGACGGCACGGTAACGGTGGAGGCGCACGAATCGGTCTTTTCGGCCGGTACGGCGTTCCACATCCGCGTGACCGACCCGGCGGGCTACATTCTGCCTGAGACCGGCGGAGCTTCCGCTTCCCGATACTACATAGCAGGCGCGGCAATGCTGCTTGCGGCGCTCCTGCCTGCCCTGTACCTCAGAAAAAAGCGGGAGGAGGCATGCAC